>JALOLV010000126.1 GCA_025455785.1 Spirosomataceae bacterium
GATAATAAACCAGACTATGAAATAATGTCCACGCTCATTTCAGCCATTCAGAAATTAATAATCAAAGATGTTGTTTTGTATGTAGAAAAGAAGAAAAAGCTGGCATAGAAAAACGCTGGCAGGGTTCAAAACCCCTGCCAGCGTTAGTAATCCCGACTAATGATAACATAATCAAAAATGAAAAAAAATGTAGAACCACTACAACCAAACACATATTACCATATTTATAATCGTGGTATCAACGGTGAAGACATATTTAAAGAATACCGAAACTATCAATATTTTTTAGAAAAATATGCTTACCATATCGAGCCTATTGCACAGACTTTTGCTTACTGCTTACTAAAAAACCATTTTCATTTAGCAATCAAAACCCGAACCCAGCAAAAAATCGAGGAGTATTATGTCTCGAAGTATCCGAATCGGCAGAAAGCTGCAAATGTTTCGGATATTCTTTCAAGACAATTCTCCCATTTATTCAATGGCTATGCCCAAGCCATCAACAAAGCTCACAATCGTACAGGAGGGCTTTTTGAAGAGCCATTCCTCAGGGTTTCGATACCAGATGACGTTTATTTGTGTAACCTGATTGTGTATATCCATCGAAACCCGCAGAATCATGGTTTTATCCGTGATTTTAAGCTGTACAAACATTCATCATATCAATCATTTTTATCAGAGGCCAAAACCAAATTGCCACGAGAAGAGATAATCGGACTATTTGGAGATAAAGAGGCTTTTGTAAAAGCCCACGAGTCAGAATTAGATAATGTAGATTGGTCAAAATTAGTTTTAGAATAAGCCCCCATGAAACCAACGCTGGCAGGGTTTTGAAACCCTGCCAGCGTTAACAACCAAAGGTCCAATTATCAACGATTTCCAACCGCCATTTTCAAGTTTAAACCCCTACCAGCCTTACAATCCAATAATCCTTATTAAACAAAATAAAGAAACCAAACATTAAACCATGTCAAAACTCAGAATACTTGCCAAACACACATTAGACACCAGTAGTCCCCGAAGCCTCACCCAAGACCTTTCGGGTAGGCTCAAAGCCCCTATTAAGTTGGTTTATTCGCATTTCAACCCCGAAACATACGATATTGAATACGAAATTGGTTATGAATTTGGCATAGATTGGGATGCTCCACCCCACACCATCGAAATTGCTCTCGAAGAAGAAACCTCGGGCTCGTTAGATGATTTTTTTATGAAAAAAGATTATGAAGTCAGTCTCTACTATCCTGAAAAAGAGAATTCTTTCAGAATCGGTATAGATACGCTCGAAACCCGCAAGGCTATTCGTTGGTCGGTCTTCGTTACATGGCTAACAGACCCTAACTATTGGGTCAAAGAAGGTGAGCCGTTTAGGCAATACATTGAGCATTTTAGGCAAGAACTCAAAACAAGTATCGGGCTTTTTGGGTGTAACGAAATATTGGTATTTAATGAGAATGGAGATTTCGGTACATTACCCGATGAAATAAATACAATGAAATTTGATGAAATAAAGTCATACTTAGAAGCATCGGCAGGTGGTGGATTCAGAACAATTAAAAAAGAATTATCGGGCTACGAAGGCAAGGATATATATGAAAACCCCAATAATTTCAAGGTTTTTTATGACATACTCTAAAACAAAAAAGCCCTCATTTCTGAGAGCTTTTGCGGTCCGGACGGGACTCGAACCCGCGACCCCATGCGTGACAGGCATGTATTCTAACCAACTGAACTGACCTTTTACTTTTCTTGACGCTTACAATGTTAATTCACTGTTACTGCGTTTCTGAATTGTGGTGCAAAATTATAATGTTTATCTTTGCGTGTCAAGTATTAATTAAAAAAAATATGAAAATTTCTCGACCTACCGAAAAAGAGTACGATGTCAATTCGTATCAAAACCGTTATATTCAAGCAGTTACGGGCGACGACGCACTAAAAACTATCAAAGAAAATTTATTTATTGTGGATAACTTTTTTAAAAATATACCTCAAGAAAAACTCCAATATCGCTACGCAGAGGGAAAATGGACACCACAAGAAATACTCGGGCACATCATTGATACCGAACGAATCTTGGCTTATCGTGCTATGAGCATTGCCCGTGGCGAAAAACAATCACTGCTGGGTTTTGAAGAAGACGATTATGTAAAAGCTACCAATTTCAACAAAAAAAGTTTGCGTAATCTTTTACAGCAATACAAATCACAACGAAAATCAACTATATTGCTTTTGAATTCTTTAAACAAGCGAGAACTCAGCAGAATGGGTAGAGCCAATGGCTTACCAATCAATGCTCGCGTATTGGCTTGGTTTATCGCTGGTCACGAATTGCACCATATCAATATCCTAAATGAAAGGTATCTTTAAAACAACAATCTAATGAAAACTCTATCTATTTTCGCTTTGCTGCTTACTTCTTCTGTTTTGATGGCTCAAAATGTTGATTCGACAAAAACAAAAAAAGATTCGGTAGTTGTGCCACCTCGTCAATCCAACTATTTTGATAAATATAAAAAAAGTAATTCTACCCCAAAGGCAACATCGAATGAGCCAAATCTCAATCTGAAAAAATCGGAGCAGAAGCAAATCGAATCAAACTACATAATCGAAGATAATAGGGTGCAGGGCGGCAGTACGACTATCAAATTTGGTGATAAAAACAAAAAAAAGAAAAATTGATGCAAATAAAGGATTTAACTCAATACCTCGAAAAACTCGCCCCAACTGCCTATCAAGAAAGTTACGATAACGCTGGCTTGATAGTGGGGAATCCAAATGATGAAATTAGGGGCGTTTTGGTAACGTTGGATTCGACCGAAGAGGTTATCGAAGAAGCTATTCAAAAAGGCTGTAATCTGGTAATTGCCCATCATCCAATCGTTTTTAAGGGATTAAAGAGATTAACGGGCAAAAACTACGTCGAGCGGACTATCATCAAGGCAATCAAAAACGATGTTGCGATTTATGCCATACACACAAACCTCGATAATGTTGTTGGTGGTGTTAATTTCAAAATCGCTGAAAAACTTGGATTGCAAAACGTAAAAATTCTTGCACCCAAAGGCGATACATTAATGAAACTCGTGGTTTTTGTGCCAGTTGAGCGTACTGGGCAGCTTCTCGATGAACTCTATAAAGCAGGTGCTGGGCAGATTGGCAATTATTCAAACTGTAGTTTCAGGGTCGAAGGAGTCGGTACTTTCAAGCCTAATCAAGCGGCAAATCCATTTATTGGGCAGTCGGGCGTGCAAGAAGAGGTCGAAGAAAACCGTATCGAAGTCATTTTTCCTTCGTTTGTGCAGGGCCCAATTCTGGCTGCCATGCGTCGTGGTCATCCTTACGAAGAAATCGCCTATTATGTTTCATCGCTCGATAACAACAACCAAGAAGTCGGTTCGGGAGCGATTGGCGAATTAGCCCAAGCGATTGACGAGAACGCATTTTTGACGTATCTTAAAGAAAAAATGTCGGTCAATGTCGTTCGTCATACCAAACTTTTGCATAAACCAATCAAGCGAATTGCCGTATGTGGCGGAGCGGGTGGATTCTTGCTCGGCGATGCAATCGCTCAAAAAGCTGACATCTTCATCACGGCCGATTACAAGTATCACGAGTTTTTTGATGCCGATAATCGAATCATTATTGCCGATATTGGGCATTATGAATCCGAACAATTCACAAAAGATTTATTAAAAGATTATATTTCTAAAAAATTTACTAATTTTGCGGTTCATTTATCAGAAATCATTACAAATCCAATAGAATATTTTTGAGTATGTGAAGGGTTCTTAGAAAAAGTCTTTCTATCCACTTATTCACTCATTCACTCATTCGCTCATTCAATATATGGAAATTACAGTTGCACAAAAATTAGATGCTTTATTAAAGCTACAATCAATTGATTCACAATTAGATGAGATAAAAAAACTTCGAGGCGATTTGCCAGAAGAAGTTCGTGACTTAGAAGACGAAATCGTTGGATTTGAAACACGTATCAGCAAATTCAATAAAGAAATTGATGCCCTCGACACAGAGGTAAACGCTTATAAAGCCACTAAAAAAGATTCTGAAAAATTAATTCAGAAATACAAAGACCAGCAGATGAATGTTCGTAACAACCGTGAGTACGACGCCATCTCTAAAGAACTTGAACTACAAGAGCTTGAAATCCAATTGGCTGAGAAGCGTATCCGTGAGGCTGAATTCAAGGTTCGTAACAAACAAACCGAAATTGCCGATACCGAAGGAGCCATGAATGCCCGTAAAAAAGACCTTGAGGTTAAGCAAAAAGAATTGAATGTTTTGGTTGCTGAAAGTCAAGAAGACGAAAAACAATTGGTTGGACAAAGAGATAAGCAGGCTGGACAGGTTGAAGAACGTCTTTTGAACGCCTATAACCGTATCCGTGATAATTCTTTAAATGGTTTGGCAGTTGTAATGGTAAAACGTGGTGCTTGTGGTGGATGCTTCAATGTTGTACCTCCACAACGTCAGGCTGACATCAAAGAGAAGAAGAAAATCATCGTTTGCGAACACTGCGGACGTATATTAGCCGATGTAGAAGGAAAATAATTTACGGATTCGCTCAATTAATATTGATGAAAAGACTGCCAAATGGTAGTCTTTTCTGTTTTTGATACAACTCAAAAGCTATTTATATCGTATATTCGTTTATACTTACATTTGTAGAACGAGTTTTCAACTCGTTCCCTAAATTATCTCATGCACGTGCCTAAATATATATTCATATTATTTTTCTTAATCTTCAACTCAAAAACTCACGCCCAAAATTTCGATTTTAATCCTAATCTGCAAAAGGCGTATTCAGAAATCTGTCAATTCAAGATTCAATCTGCACGCCAGATTTTAGTAAAAGAAAATCCGAAAAACGGAATAAAAATCTATTTAGATGATTTTGCCGATATGATTGTGTTGCTCAACAATGAGAATAAAACTGAATATGAAAAATTAATTAACAAAGAAGACGAAAGGCTCGATTTACTCGAAGAATTAGACTCAAAATCTCCCTACAATCGTTTTTTGAGGGCAGAGATAAAGCTACATTGGTTATTGCTCAAATATCGCTTTGGTAGCGAAGTAAAGGCGGCTTGGAACTTTGTTCAGGCCTACAAACTCCTCGAAGAAAATCGAAAACAGTTCCCTAATTTTGTTCCGCATCAAAAATCACTTGGGGCGGTCCATATTATTCTCGGGGCATTGCCCGATAACTTTGCTTGGGTTACAAAACTATTGGGTTTAAGAGGAAACATCCAGCAAGGTCAAAAAGAGTTGCTGAATGCTTCAAAAGACCCAATCTTCGGGACTGAAGCACAGTTTTATGAGTATTTTCTGAATGCTTATGTTTTGCGTTGGACTGAACAGAAAAACCAGCAACTATTGCAGTACCTCGACCAAAACAAAGATTATCTATCGGTATATTTCTTGGGTGTGGCTATCTCAATAAAAGACAATAGGAGCGAGCAAGCCAATAATATTTTGTCTCGAAGACCGATAGCGACAGATTATCTTTCTATGCCGATGTTTGATTTTTACAAAGGAGAAATTAATTTACAAAAAGGTGCTTATAATCAGGCAATTAATTCGTATTTAAACTATCTAAAGAGTTTTAAAGGGAAGAGTTTTTTGAAGGAATCTTACTTCAAAATTTTTGCTGCGTACTGGCTTGCTGGCGATGAAGCTAAAGCTGTGCATTATCTCAATAAAATTCCGCAGATAGGCAATACCATAGCAGACGGTGATAAATCAGCCCAAAAATTTTACGATGATTTTCTGCAAAAGAAACAGTTGCCAAATAAAAATTTGGTAAAAGCTCGGTTTGCTTTTGATGGAGGGTATCTCGAACGTGCCATCGATGAAATCGAGAATATTTCAGAAAAGTCTTTAGTAAACCTTCATGAAAAAGCCGAGTATAATTATCGGTGTGGCAGAATCTATCAGAAATCGAATCAGATTGATAAAGCAACTGGTGCATACAATCGAGCTATTCAGCTTTCGGAGGGGCAAAACTGGCACTTCGGAGCAAGTTCGTGTTTGCAATTGGGCTATATCTACAAAGAAAGAAATGATAAGCAACAAGCCAAAAAGTATTTTGAAAAAGCATTGGCTTACGGTAAACATGAGAGTAAATATTCGGTAGATAACCGTGCAAAAGCGGCAATAACCGAAATGGGATTTTGATTGCACTAAAAACAAAAGAGAAGCTAACTTGATAGCTTCTCTTAAATACTTTGTATGAAGTGTAATCTTCACCAAACTAACTTGATAAATCGAGTTATCAAGTAGTCTTATTTTATCTCTGAATTGATAACCAAAACTTTTTCCCAGTTAGACTCATTTGCTTTTACAAATGACTGATACTCATTGCTCTGACGAAACTTCTCAATCTCTTCATCAGTTCTGAATGTCAAATAGTGCATTACATCGTACTCATTAGATTGACCTTCTTCGCTGACCGTTCTACCTGCCGAATACCCCGCAATCTCGGGCATTGCACGTTTCAAATCCTGAAAAGACTCGATGTGTTTCTTTATTGTGGTTTCTGGTGTACCTTGTTTAAACTTGTAACAAATAACTCTTTGTTTCTGTGCTTTTGGTGGAGTGTATGCCGAACCATACGCTACCATCAAGAATGTGAAGAAGCCCAATGCAATTGCTGGCATTAAGTACTTCATCAACGGATTATTTTTTACTTTGCTCATAGCCTATAAACGAAATTATATTTTGTATTATACTACAAATATAACGTAATATAGTCGAAAAAGTTGCACTTTTTCAAGAAAAAATTTCAATGATTTTGTATTTTGTCATTTTTGCGAAATAATATTTTGATTAAGTTAATTTTGCAGAATCTCAATTTTGGCGAAGAAAATATTTTTTTTGAGATGTATGTTTACAAATAGATAGATTATTTGATAAATTTTAATTTTTATAGATAAATCGGTATAAAAATTACCTAATTAATTCTAAAAAATTACTTTTTAGTCTTATTTGAGTTGAAAATTTATCTTTTTTTGATTTTTGGTTAAATAAAATTTTGTATCGAATTCTTTTTCGTTGTTTTTTAGATTATTGGCAATAAAAAAGCTCGTATGCAAAGCATACGAGCCTAAATATTATTTAGATAACCTAAAATTAAGCCGCTAAAGCATTTACGTGTTTAGCTAATTTAGATTTTAAATTACCAGCTTTATTTTTGTGAATAACGTTTTTACGAGCCAGTTTATCTAATGCCGAAGCTACCGCTTTAAATAAATCTGATGCTACGAGTGCATCGTGTGTTGCACGCAACTTACGTACCATTGTACGAGTTGATTTGTGTTGATAACGGTTTCTCAAACGTTTTGCTTCGTTAGCTCTAATACGCTTTAATGCTGATTTATGATTTGCCATTGCTATTTGGTGATTTTGTGATTAGCGATATGGTGTTTACGCAAAATCACGCTATCGCTCTTCTTAAATTATCTTGTTCTCTAAAATTGGAGTGCAAAAATAGAATTTATTTTTTAAATATGCAAAAATGTTGATTGTTAATTATAGAAATTAATTGTTTTCTTTAAAACTATTCTCTCATATGTAGTCAATCGAATATAGTTGATTGTTAATCGAAATACATAATCATTTGATTATCAGTACTATATCAGTTACTAACCAACATCAGCAAGTTTTTGCTATGCACTCAGCTTTCAATTATGCGTAAGTATTAAGCATTACAGGCATCACGAGCATCAAAGTATCTTCGTTTTCTTCTTTTTCTTGTGGGATTATCAAACCGGCACGATTTGGTTGCGACATTTCGAGCGAGATTGTCTTTGCTGAGAGGTTATTGAGCATCTCAATCAAAAACTTAGCATTGAATCCAATCTCCATTTCTTCGCCGTCGTACTCGCACCCCATTCTTTCGGTTGCTTCGTTTGAATAATCCAAATCTTCTGCCGAGATTACCAATTCGCTTGCTGAGATTTTCAGGCGGATTTGGTGAGTAGTTTTGTTTGAATAAATCGAGATACGACGAAGCGAGCTTAGTAAATCGGCACGCTCAATTTTCATTTTATTCGGATTATTCTGTGGAATTACGTTTTCGTAATCTGGGAAACGCTCATCAATCAAGCGGCAAATCATTTTGATATTACCGAAACTAAAAAACGCATTTGAATTGCTGAATTCGGCTTTTACTGGCAATACTTCGGCTGGTAATGACGACTTCAGAAGGTTCAATGCTTTTCGTGGCAGAATCATCGAGGTTGAGTTTGATGATTGCACGTCTTCACGGCGGTAGCGAATCAGGCGGTGGCCGTCGGTAGCTACAAATGTCGTGAACGACTCGCCCAATTGTACAAAAACACCCGTCATTGCAGGGCGGAGGTCGTCTGTACTCGTGGCAAATATGGTGTTAGAAATGGCACTTCCGAGCGTATCAGAGTCCATGTCGATGGCAAAATTACGGTTTACTTGTGGAACTCTCGGAAAATCCATAGGGTTTTCACCCGCCAATTTATAACGACCATTTGCCGTAACCAATTCGGTTCCGAAGGTGTCTTCATCAACATTAAATTGCACGGGTTGTTCTGGTAAACTACGGAGGGTATCCAACAATAATTTGGCTGGTACGGCAATCGCACCTTTATCTTTTGACTCAACCTCAACTTCGGTAATCATGACGGTCTGCATATCAGAGGCCGTAACAGTAAGAACACCACCGTCTAAATTGAAAAGGAAGTTTTCGAGAATTGGCACAATCGGGTTGCTGGCAATAACGCCATTGATTGTCGAAAGGTGCTTCAATAAAACCGATGAAGAAACAATGAATTTCATGATTTTGTATTGGTTAGTACGTAATTTCTTAAATGATTGATTATCAATTAAACTAAAATCATGCCAAGACACAATTGCTTAAAAGTTTGCAAAATTAGGGAAAATTGCGTGAAATGTAAGCAAATCTGATATGATTTATTATTAATACTGTTTTACAAATAAAAAACGGAGAATAAGCATTATTGATACTATTTTCTCCGTTTTATGATTTGTATTTTTAAAAACTTATAATTCCTGCACACTCATTACACCCAAATTTTCAAAAAACTTCTGCCAATAATAAGTTACAGTCGGGTTGTTTTCTTTGCTCGAAGTAGTTGGCTCAAAAGGTAAAATCATGGTAACTTCAGGGCCATTGAAGGCATAATTTTTATATTTATCAGCATCTGCTTTTGCCCATTCTTCGGCTTCGGTGTTATCTTTTGGCGATTTTATATGGAAATCCCGCCCAGCTTTCACGCTCTCAACCATATCACTAAAATAGTACACTTTTACGACGGCCTGTCCCTCAGATGCTTTGGCTATAACAGGTACACTCGCCGAAATATTTGTTTCGAGATTAGAGGCTGTGTTATTTTGTTGATTTAGTTTACTAATTGCCTGTTTAAGTATAAATCCACGTTCTTTTTTAATGGATAACTCATAAGAAGTCTTGGCGGCTTCGAGGTCGGTTGCGTTCATTCCACTCAAATCTTCCATATCCGTACGGCTCATTAGCGACAAACATCTTGCTTTTGAGGTATTTTCATGGATGTAATAAATCTCTAATTGGTCGCCAGCTTTATTGATGTTCTGCTCAATGATAGAATTGAGTGCTTGCTGATACTTTTGGGCTACAAAAGGTTTGTTGACATCAACACTTTCGGTCTTATCAATAAAAATCAATGTATGCGTATTGGGGGCGGTTGCTTTATTCTGTTTTTCGGAATCGCCACAGGCGGCAATGAAAAGGGAGGCAAAAAATAGAATGACAAGTCTTGGAGCTTTGAGCATTGAACTTTTTAATAATATTGGTACGAATCAATGAACGAAGATACGATATAATTTATTTTTGAATGCAATGTTTTTAGATAAATGGGCTGAAAATGTGTTTAAAAGGTATAAAAAACGTCTTATTTTATGTGCTTTACATCTATTTTATTAACAGTGAAGATATTAAAATCTTTGAATTTGACGAATAAGC
>JALOLV010000127.1 GCA_025455785.1 Spirosomataceae bacterium
GAGGCCGAATTTGCCAATATCAAATCATATCTTTATGGAGCAAACTTTCAGCGAATAATTACAAAAAATGATTTTGAAAGCAAAGATTGGAATTCAAAATGGGGAGCCCACGACCACGTTGTTTTCAATAAATTGCTGAACGAATTATCTTCAAAACCTCAACCTTTTTTCTCAACTATGCTGACACTCAGTAGTCACGAACCTTTTGAGATACCCAGAGAATCGAAAATTAGTGGAGACGACGAAACCTCAAAGTTTTTTGACTCAATGAACTATGCTGACGAATCGCTTGGTGAATTTATCGAATCAGCAAAAAAACAACCTTGGTGGCAAAATACGATTGTAATAATTGTAGCTGACCATGGGCATCGTCTTCCTGAAACCAATCAAAAAACTGATGATTTCAGAATACCGATGCTATGGTTGGGTGGAGCTTTGAACAAAACTGGAGTTGAAATAGGCAACTACACTTCTCAAATTGATATTGCATCTACCCTACTTCACCAGTTGGGTATCAATAGTTATGCTTACAATTGGAGTAAAAATATTTTTGACCAAAAAACAAAACAATGGGCATTTTATTGTTTCAACAATGGATTCGGTTTTACCCAACCGCAAAAGGACTTAATCTTTGACAATGTAGGTAAAAAAATAATTCAGCAAAATGGAATCATCACTCCAAAAGATATAGAGTACGGTAAATCTTTGATGCAGCGAATGTATCAAGATTATTTAGATAAATGATTCAATTTAGACTACAAAAAAGCCAATCGGATTCGATTGGCTTTTTTGGTTTATATTCACTTTTATTCAACTAAGAGAAAAAATAATAAATCAGCCCATTTGAATAATTATATTTAGTAAAAATCATAAAATGATAATTTTTGATACGATATTGTGGTATAATTAAGAAAAAAATGAAAAAATGAAACAAAAAAGGATAAGAAAATTAGACAAAATAGTAAATTTTTATACTTTTAGTGTAAAACAGGTTATAATTCAATAAGTACAATTTACCAAAATCTAACCATTTCTATAATTTATTGTATTTTTTAAAGAATTTAAAACTTTTTAGCAAAATTTTTACCATTAACAGAATATTGTATTGTTTTTTGATTATATATTTGTAACATATTCTTTGATTAAAAACCAAGACATCTTAAAAAATTACAACAATGGCAGATAAGTTAGCTAAATTAGAGTACATTTGGCTTGATGGCTACAAACCAACTCAAAGCCTTCGCAGCAAAACCAAAATAGAGAAAAATTTCAGTGGCAAATTAGAAGATTGCGACATGTGGTCTTTTGATGGTTCTTCAACAGAGCAAGCTCCGGGTGGTTCATCAGACTGCCAGTTGAAACCAGTTTTCATTTGCCCTGACCCAGACCGCTCTAAATTAGGAACTCCTGCATATTTGGTAATGTGTGAAGTATTGGATGCTAATGGCAACCCGCATGAGTCAAACGGTCGTGCAACAATCGAAGACGATGACAATGACTTTTGGTTTGGCTTTGAGCAAGAGTACTTCTTGTATAGCTTAGAAACAAATCTTCCGTTGGGTTTCCCAACAAACGGATACCCTCGTCCACAAGGGCCTTATTACTGCTCTGTTGGTGCCAAGAATGCCTATGGTCGTCATATTATCGAAGAACACCTCGAAATATGTTTACAGGCTGGTCTAAATGTTGAAGGTATCAATGCCGAAGTAGCTGCTGGCCAGTGGGAATTCCAAATTTTCTCAAAAGGTGCTAAAGAAGCAGGAGACCAAATCTGGATTGCTCGTTACCTTTTGGAAAGAATTGGTGAAAAATATGGAGTTTGGATTAACTGGCACTGCAAGCCACTCGGCGATACTGATTGGAATGGTTCAGGAATGCACGCTAACTTCTCAAATACAGCTTTGAGAACTGCCGGTAACAAAGAAACTTATGACAAAATCTGTCAAGCATTCGCTCCTGTTATTGCAGAACACATCGCAGTTTATGGTGCCGATAACCACCTACGCCTTACTGGTAAACACGAAACACAATCAATTGACAAATTCTCTTATGGTGTTTCTGACCGTGGTGCATCTATCCGTATTCCAATTGCGGCAGTACAGAAAGGATGGAAAGGATGGTTGGAAGACCGTCGTCCGAACTCGGCTGCTGACCCATACAAAGTTGCGGCTCGTATCATCAAAACTGTTAAAACAGCAGAAGTATAATATACAAAAACTCCTTTGCTAACCGCAAAGGAGTATTATTTTGAAAAATTATATGATTAAATGTTCATATATTGAACTAATTTAAAATTCATTTAGTTGAAAAGAAATAACATTAAATTAAAAATCATGCTTGATCTATTCAAAAATCTATTTGGCGGCTCAAATACTGCTGAAATCAAAGAAATTATTGCCAATGGCGGTATCATTATTGATGTACGTTCAGCAGGTGAATTTGCTGGTGGACACGCCCAAGGTGCTAAAAACATTCCACTCGAACAATTACAAAGTAATATCACAAAAATCAAAGCCTTCAAAAAACCGATTGTGGTTTGTTGTGCATCGGGCATGCGAAGTGCAAGAGCCAAAACAGTTCTTACAAATCAAGGAATCGAAAATGTCTATGATGCTGGTGGATGGACTAATTTGAGATAATTTTTGTTACGAAATATCGCATCATTAAATTGATAATTACATTTACGATTAAACCTATCAAAAATGCAATTGGAATTGAAAAATGGGGTAATAACAAGGCTTGTATATAAAGAAAAGAGGCAAAACCAGCAAAGCCCGAGAGCATTCCTCGCATGATAATTGAAGTACTGTGAGGTCCTTGTGTATAATGGGTAAATGCCGACAAAATAGCCGTCATTATTGGGAATGGCGTTAAAATTCCGCTCCAAGTAGGTCCCAACGTATCAGCTAAATAAGTAATGAAAACGACAAAAAGAGTCGCAATAATCATTCTCAAATAAATATCGTATTTGAGGGGTTGGCTGTGGCTCTTTTGTTTTTCTAATTTTGGAAAAATTACTAATGACAAGACAATCAAAAAAATCGTTAGCAGATACCAAACTGTGAGACCTATAAAATGCCCGATGGCATTCAGAATCATTGAAGTTATTGCAAAAGCAAGATAAGCAAGCAGCAAACTAACATACCATTTCTGCGAAATACAAGAATAAATGTAAGCAAAACAAAAGCCTAAAACGCCGATTGTGCCAATCATTATGCCTTTTACACTATTTATTGTAAAATCAATTCCTTGTTCGAGCGTAAAAAAAAGTATTATTGGTCCGGCAATCCAGGGTAAACTCGCAATCATCCCTCCTATCAAATTCCCCCACTTTTTACTTGCCAATGTAACTCCCCCAATTACCAAAGGCATTAATATTATTTTGATTATCAAAGTATTCATAACCGCAATTACGCCACAAAAACTTGTTACAACAAATAAATTTGTAACTTTGTAGTGAAAATCAGTCGTTTATGAAGAAAGTTGCGTTTTATACCTTAGGTTGCAAGTTGAACTATTCTGAAACCTCCACGATAGGACGGATGTTTGAGTCGAAAGGGTATCAGAAAGTTGAATTCAACGAAAATCCAGATATATTCATTATTAATACCTGCTCGGTTACGGATAATGCCGATAAAAAATGTCGTAAAATAGTAAAAGAAGCCAATAAAATAAATCCTGATGGATACGTAGCCATCATTGGTTGCTATGCTCAGTTGAAACCACAAGAAATCTCCAAAATCGAAGGAGTTGATGCGGTTTTGGGTGCTGCCGAAAAATTCAGATTAGTTGATTTATTGGGCGATTTTGTAAAAGAGCCTCGTACTAAGACAGAAACAGCCAAAGTTTATAATTCAAATATCGAAGAGGTCATTGAGTATCACACATCGTATTCGCTCAATGATAGAACTCGTACTTTTTTGAAGGTTCAAGACGGTTGCGACTATCCGTGTACCTACTGTACGATTCCGCTGGCTCGTGGGGCAAGCCGAAGCGATACGATAGAAAATGTGGTAAAAGCAGCCAAAGAAATTGCTGAAAATGGCGTAAAAGAAATTGTTTTAACTGGTGTAAACATCGGTGATTTTAGACCTAAAGACTCAAAAGATACATTCCTCGATTTGATTAAAGCTCTTGATGAAGTAGAAGGGATTGAGCGATTCAGGATTTCATCAATCGAACCTAATTTGCTGAAAGATGAAATCATTGAATTTGTGGCTCATTCTAAACGATTTGTACCACACTTTCATATTCCGTTGCAATCAGGAAGTAACAAAGTTTTAGGATTGATGAAACGTCGTTATCGCCGAGAACTTTATGTTGATAGAGTTGCCAAAATCAAAGAATTGATGCCGCATTGTTGTATTGGGGTTGATGTGATTGTAGGACATCCGGGCGAAACCGAGACTGAATTTTTAGAAACTTACAATTTTATTAACGAACTCAACATCAGCTATTTACACGTTTTTACGTATTCTGAAAGACCAAATACAGAGGCTCTAAATATCAAACCAGTTGTTCCACAAAACAAAAGAGCCGAACGCTCAAAGATGCTTCATATTTTATCAGATAAAAAACGGAGAGCGTTTTACGAGGAACAACTTGGCAAAGAATTTACTGTTTTATTTGAAGAAGACATCGAAAATGGCAAGATGCACGGTTTTACCGAGAATTATGTGAGAGTTTCGGCTAAGTACGACCCGATGCTTATCAACGAAACAAAAAAAGTACAACTTTCAGAAATAAATGAGTTTGGAACGGTTGAGGTAGTGGAGGTTGAAGAGTATGAGTTGGCTCATTAGTCATTGTTAAGACATAAAAAATTGTAGCCGTAAAGTAAATATACGGCTACAAAACCATAAATCTTGGAAAAGAACATTTAAACTAATGGTAAATTCATCGACATTATTGATTTGACCCATAAATCATATAAGGTCTGAACCCAACATAAACAGACGGTTCTGTAAAATCTCCTGTACTTACAACTCTTAATTCATTTTCTTCAGAATCCCAATGCCCACCCTTTGTTTTACCTTTTGTTAAAATCATTTCTGCGACATTTCCGCTCATGTTTAACATTCCACCATCAACAATATTAAAGCTATTAACAGGTCTAAGTGGAATTTTAACCCCTTTCTTTTTTAAGTGATTTTGTGATTCATCTTTAAAATTAAAAAGATAGCATTTTTTTCATTCATTAATTTATCTTTCAAATTCGAGGCATAAACTGCTCCCTGATTCATAAAATAAATAGAATTCATCCATTCTAAATTTGTTGGGAGTCTAACAACTGCAATTCTTGAATCTTTTGCTGACTGATTTATCAATTCTTGTTGCCATTTACAATATGCTAAAGCTCCGTCATAAGAGACACACACTACAGGGTAGTTTGAATATTTTTTTGAATTATAATATGTCTTAAATGATAATTTATCTCCAAAAATCCATTTGGTAGAATCAGGGATTACCTTTGAATACAATTCGTACTTTTTTTGAATTAGTAGTGAACTTAAAAACTCATTATAATCTCTATTTGAAACTTCGTGGTCATATATGAAGTAGTATGGTCCTTCTGGATTACGAACCAAAACAAAACTATATCTGGGGTATTTATTAATGTAGTTCTTGAATTGCGTATTTGATGTCGAACATCCACAGAGTATCAGTATAAAGTATAGAAAAAGTTGTCCAAATTTCATTTGTAATACTATTTGTTTGATAAAATTGGGTACAATTCAGATTTAATGAGTAAAGTTTTTTGCTGAGAGTCCTTCCAAATAACGGTTGTCCTCACCATTGAAAGATACGAATGTTAAAATGTTTTAGTTTACAATGTATTGAATTTATAAGTCTAATGAATAAAAATTAAAGTACTTGTTATTGATTGATAATCGATTAAACAAATATAAATAGGATTTTGACTCGTGTATTTTATTAAATTTTTGATAACTGGAGGCTTGTTTACCTTTTTAAAATTCGATAATTCACTTAAATGTTTAGCTACCGCTACAACCTTCACAATTATCTTCATACATTTAATTTGTTATTCTAAATAAACCTATAAATACTTTGTTTGATAACCAATTTTTCAATAATTTAACTCTTTCTAAAATTTCAGTTACAAATATAGAAAATACGAGTTAATAAGATAAAAATTGTTCATGGCTAAGAAAAGATACCTATGTAGATAAACAAAAGTGGTAAACAGTTGAAAAATCCAAAATCAGTCGTTTTAACTATCAAATATACTCAACCAAAAGGCTTAGATTTGCCTAACATCTTTTAGTCTTATTTAGAGAGAAATTTCTCAATTAATTCTGATTGGCACGGATTTTTTAAATACAATAGATTGCAAAAAAAGAAAATGCCCTCAAATTGGGGGCATTTTGCTTGTTGGAGTACAACAAAACCACAATAAAGATATTGTGATTTTGTTACAAAGATAGTGATATTTTTTATGCCAAAGATTCTTCTTTGATAACCAATTCTGAGATTAACAAAGACTCATCATGCTGGCTCTTGTCGAGACCTAATTTCTCATCTTTTTCAGCAACACGTAATGGCATAATCAAATCAGTGATTTTCAATAAAACGTACGAAAGTACAAAGACAAATACTGAAACAATAACCAAGGCCAACATGTGGTTGATAAACAATTTTGACTCTCCGAAGTAAATTCCTTGGTCGGCAACTGCTGAATTAACAGCTTTCGTTGCAAAAATACCAGTCATAACCAAGCCAACCATCCCACCTACACCGTGGCAAGGAAATACATCAAGCGTATCGTCGAGTGCTGTTTTAGTTTTCAAGTGAGCTAAATAGTTTGAGATAATTCCTGCAATGACACCGATAAAGATTGAGTGAGGAATAGTGACGAAACCAGCAGCTGGAGTAATTGCAACCAAACCAACTACAACACCAATACAAAATCCGAGAGCCGAAACTTTTTTACCCATAAATACATCAAACAAAACCCAAGCTAAACCTGCACCAGCCGCTGCCGTATTTGTTGTTGCGAAAGCTGAAGCAGCTAATGGAGAAGCTCCGACCGCCGAACCTGCATTGAAACCAAACCAACCAAACCACAAAAGACCTGTACCTAAAAGTACAAAAGGGATATTTGCTGGAGGGAGGAATGTTCCAGAAACGTGGTCACGACGACGCTTTAGATAGATGGCACCCGCCAAGGCAGCCCATCCGGCACTCATGTGTACTACTGTGCCGCCAGCAAAATCAAGGACACCCAATTTGAAAAGGAATCCATCTGGATGCCACGTCCAGTGAGCCAAAGGGGCGTAAATAAAAATGCTGAAAAGAATCATGAATAAAACATAAGACTTGAAGTTTACCCTTTCGGCCATCGAACCAGTAACAAGAGCTGGTGTGATTACGGCGAATTTCAATTGGAAAAAGGCGAAAACGACCAGTGGGATTGTCGGTGCCAAAGACCAAGGTTTACCATCTAATACCCCCTTAAACATAAAATGAGTCATTGGGTTTCCGATTACCCCTCCAATAGATTCTCCAAATGCAAGGCTGTAACCAATAACAACCCACAAAATAGAGATTACTCCCATCGCAATAAAGCTTTGGAGCATTGTAGAAATAACATTTTTGGCATTGACCATACCACCATAAAAGTAGGCAAGACCCGGAGTCATGATTAGTACGAGGGCAGTTGCAACGAGCATCCAAGCGGTATCACCCGAGTTGATGCCTTCAGTTACAATTGTTGTTGGCAAAGCTGGCATGAATAATCCGGCAATAGCGACAACTAATAAAATAATTAGTGGAAGAGGGTTTTTACGCATAATGATAAGAGTTTAATTGTTGTACAATCATTTTTGCTCAACGTTTCACGTTCGGCTCCCCTCTCAATTCGAGAGGGGATTTTGATGAAGTGAACGTCACGTATTTAGTTTAGGGGTTTGTTTTAGAATTTAAAAATTAATGCTCCACCAAAAGTCGATTGTGAATTTTTGGTGAATTTACCGTTGCTATCCTCAAATTGACCGCTTTCAGCACCAGAGCCTTTGGCGAAACTATCAAGACGAAATTCAGGCTTGAAGAGCAGATTATCAGAGAGAATTACATTACCTGTCAAGGTAAATGAATTTACCGATGTTCCTTCTCCTGCCTTGTTTAATAAGGCTCTTGCACCCGATTTGTTGTCAAAAAACTCATAACGAATACCCAAACCGAATTTATCAGTAATCGAAACATTGCTATATAAGGCTGCACCACCCCATGACGACCCCGCCTGGGTTCCATAGGCTGCATTTACGCCAAGTAAAAACTTCTCAGTGATTTGATATGATGTCGTCAAATCAAAAATTGAATAGTATGATTTTTCATCAACACCTTCATCACTACCTAACCAGTT
>JALOLV010000128.1 GCA_025455785.1 Spirosomataceae bacterium
TTAAACCAATTTCAATACCTCTGCCGCAATCTCTTGACCAGCATTGGGTTTGCCTAATTGATGAATATTTTTGCTTAATTGGCTCATAACTTGCTGATTTTCGGCTAATTCGATAACTTTATCAATCAGTTTCTCACGTGATTCGACATCTTTCACAATCCAAGCGGCATTTGTATTGACCAATGCCATCGCATTTTGGGTTTGATGGTCTTCGGCAGCAGTTGGGAGTGGCACCAAAATAGATGGTTTTGCAGCCAAACACAATTCAGAAACCGATAACGCACCAGCCCTCGAAACTACCAAATCGGCGGCGGCATAAGCCAAATCCATTTCATAAATAAAATCAGATACAAAAACTCGCTGTGTCTGCAATGCTTCGACTCCCGATTTCGCTCGGTCGATGAACAATTTACCCGTCTGCCAAATTATTTGTAAATGCCAAGATTGACTCATTGATTGTTCTGGCCCCCTGACTACCACCGATAATCAAAAGCGTTTTACGGCTTTCGTCTAATCCGAAATGAGCCATTGCTTTGTTACGTTTTGAGGCCGTATCGAGAATATCTTTTCGTACCGGATTACCTGTCATGATGATTTTCTCTTTCGGAAAAAACGTCTCCATATTTGGGTAAGCAACACAAATCTTCTTAGCTTTTTTTGATAAAAATTTGTTGGTTACGCCGGCATACGAATTCTGCTCTTGAATCAAAATCGGAATCCCCATCAGCGATGCCATCAGCAAAGTTGGCCCACTGGCGTATCCGCCCACACCAATTACTACATTGGGTTTAAATTCTTTCAGAACCGACCGAGCTTTTAGCAAACTTTTGGTAAGTTTTATGGGCAAACCGATATTTGAAAGCAGATTTGAGCGATTGATACCAGCAATTGGCAACCCCACAATCTTGTAGCCCGCTTTGGGTACTTTCTCCATCTCCATTTTTCCTTCGGCACCCACAAACAAGATTTCGATTGAAGAATCTTTTGCCTTCAATTCATTGGCAATCGCTACGGCCGGATAAATATGTCCGCCTGTGCCACCTCCGCTGATAATCACTTTTATCATTCAATATTTGGTTGTCATTCGATTGCCCGGCAATCGTAATGTTATTTTTTTAGAATTTTTGCTTCGTCGTGTTCTTTTTTGGTTACGCTCAATACGATTCCGATAGAGATTGAGGTAAACAAGAAGGAGGTTCCGCCCATACTCATAAACGGCAGTGGCTGCCCCGTAACCGGCCCTAAACCGACATTAATTAAGATATGCCCAAACGCCTGAAAAACAATACTAAATGTAAGCCCCACGCAAAGCAAACCCCCGAAGGCTCGATTTGTGAACTCGATATTTTTTAACCCTCTGAGCAATAACCAAAGGTATAAAAATATCACCAAAACGCCCCCGATTAGGCCGTATTCTTCAATCAAAATTGCGTAAATGTAATCTGAAAAGGCTTCGGGTAGATAGTTTCGTTGTGCCGAATGCCCCGCACCGATGCCCGTTATACCACCACTCGCAATGGCCGCCATCGCGTTGTTGCGTTGATAATCATCATCGCGGTCGGGGTCGCCGACTTGTTTGTCTAAGTCTAAATCTTTGTCAATAAATGATTCGATACGATAAACGACGGTTTTTCCACGGCCGATATTGATATTGTGCTTTTGTAAATATAAACTACCCGCAACCGCAACCGACAAAAAGATAAAAACAACGGCAGTGAGTCTAAACAAAAAACGCATAGGTACACGCCCAATCCACATGATTATAAAGCACGTTAGCCCAAGAATAACCGCTGTTGAAAAATTGGTCATGGCAAGCATCCCACAGATAACTCCAATCCAGACAATCAACGAAAACAACATCCGTGGATTATACTCTTTGTTGATATTTTTGGCGAGCATCGCCGAGAGGTTGGTTATCAGAATCAAACGTACAAAGTCGGAGGTCTGAAACGAAACCCCAAAGACATTTATCCAGCGTCTTGCTCCGCCGATATTTACCCCAAAAAAGAAAGTATAAAGGATTAGCAATGGCGTAATCCAAAGAAAAATCCGTGAAATTGGCGAAAAGATGGTATAGTCGAGCCTATGTATAAACCAAATAGCGTACAAACCTAAACAAATGAAGAAGATATGCTTCAAGATTGGCCACTCGGTGTTTCCGTCGTTGTATTTATAGGCCAACTGACTGCTGGCACTGTAAACCACCAGCATACTGAAGAGCGATAATAAAATCACAATTGTCCAAATCTGCCAGTCGCCTCGCAGTTTGGTCTTTAGCCACATGTCCATCTTTGTCGGATTATTAGGGGAAAGGGAATTTCTTTTTTTTTCGGGTTACACTCTACAAAAGTTTACGATTTTGCTGACTCAAAAACTTCATTAAAACTTTCGCAAAACAAAAATATTTAGATTAAAAAGAAATAAAAAGAATTTTTTGGTTAAATATTTTTCAAGGTAAATTAACGAGCGAATTTTATTCTGTTTTTGTCAAAAAAACATATCCCGAATATTATATTATCAGAATAATATTTTGTATTAATTTGGCAAATACTTTTAATAAAAAACGTACTCTACACTATTGTAGAGTACGTTTAAAATACTGGTTGTCAGCAATTTATGACTGTTTTTCTTTTAATTTATTGGCTGCCTTCACGATTAAGAAAAGTACCCAAGCGACAATCACAAACTGAATAATATTATTTAAGAAATTTCCGTATTTCAATACGGCGTTTTCTCCGATTTTCAAAGTTGCGGTCGCTAAATCACCCGTCGGGAGAATTAACCCAATGATAGGGTTTAGAATATCCTCAACCAACGAAGACGTAATTTTGCCAAAGGCCGCACCAATGATTACACCGACAGCTAAATCGAGTACATTCCCCGATACAGCAAATTTTTTAAATTCTTCTAACATAAGGTTTTAAGAGGTTTAAACTATTATCGAAAAAACTAAATACTACAATGTAAATAAGAATCCAACGTTCAGGCCTTGTGCCAACTGAAACTTCTCGTTTTGGTCTTTATCCAATACTCCATTGAGGTTGAAGTTTACGTTTAGGTATTTATTGACTTTGGCCGTGGCAATTAACGTAATAAAATGGTCAATCGGTTTTGATTTTGGTGCATACGCCAAGAAGCCCTGATAACGCCATTTGAGGTTTAAGTTTTTGGCAATGTCTTTATCGAATGCAGCTACTGCCTGAAAACCCACCTCATTTAGGATATTCTGACCAGCTGGCACGCCATAAGAGACTCCGTCTTTGTTGGCAGTATTTCTGAATACTACGTCATCACTTACGATTGTCTGTCGGATTGTTGCTCCACCCAACTGTACCACAAGGTATTTTTGCGGTTTCCATTCTACACCCACACCTTCCGACAAAAATCCCGGAGCAAAAAGATTCGAGATTTTATTGCCTCTTTTACCTGTCGCATCGAATTTATAGCCCGGTGCAAACTGCGAGAGAAAGTTTACATTAGCAAACCAATTTAATTTCGGGCTAATCTTGCGAGCATATTTGGCATCAAGAAAGAGGCGGTCAACGGCTTTGCGGCCATCTTGACCTTTGTTTTTCAGGACACCGTATTGAGCCTGAATATCGGTCGTTAATACACCTTTGCCTTTGAAATAATCGGCACGGTTATTAAACGTAAAACCAAGGGCGATGTTTCCGACCCCACCTTGGGTACCACTCCAAGCATCGTTGAAACTGGCTTGAGCAAAGTTAATTCCGAATTGAGTTCCACGTTTCCAGAATCCCACTTTAAGCGAGTCTGCCATGTTCTTGGCAGTAGCCAGAGTTAATGGAGCATCTTGAGCAAAAGTATTGATAGCAAAAGTTACCAATGCCGAAACAATAAGTATTGATTTTCTCATTGATTATTAATTGTTTGATTTGAGGTAATATAAATTTAAAAAAACTTGTGCCACATCGTAAAATGTGGCACAGATTCATCTAATCAAAGATAACGACTTTTTTAGTTTGTAAGACTTGGAGTGGAAAAACGGTTCGAGAATCAGCAGTTTTAAGTGTAATCGTGGTATTATCCATCGCTACGACCTCACCTTTTACACCGTCAATTTCAATGATTTGTCCTTCTCTATATTTGTTTTTACTATAAAATGATGAGATTATGTTATTCAGAATCTCTTTAGAGGCCAGCCCGTACCCTATCGCAAAGGCAAACATGATTGCTCCGACGAGTAGATTAAAACTCGACTCAAGCAAACTGGTATTGATACCCACTTGTGCAACTGCCTGAATAACAAAAATTATCAACAAAAAGAAAAATATCGCCGTGCCAATGAGTTTACCTGCCGCAATATTGAATGATTTACAGAGCGTAACTACGAAATTGCGGAGCGAATCGGCAATCCAGATACCAGCAAAAAGCATAATACCCGCCGAAATCATCTTTGGAATAAACTCAACCAATAGCTTGACCATGTCCGAAATCGCTGGAACGCCCAACTTATCGGCTGCGGGTCTCAGAATAAATATAAGTATAAAATAGTAAAGCAGCTTCGAAATAACCCCACTCAGCTTTATTTCGAGTTTCATACTCTTAATAGGGTCGATTTCGTTGAGTTTTTCGCCAATCTTATCTGCCCCGACTTTTTCGAGCATTTTTTGTGTAACAGCCGCTACCATCTTAGCAACCCACCAGCCAATCAGCAAAATAGCAACCGCCCCAATGAGATTGTAGATAAACCCCATAAAACTCGTCACCAAATCGTTGAGAGTTTGCATTAGGGTTTCATAAAGACTTGGTACAGTTTCTGTCATATTATAGCTTGCTTTAAATTTCATATCAAAATCCACAATTTTCATTAGTTATTCTACTCAATTATTCAGTTTATTTACCAGCTTTAAGTTAAACTTTGAGGTCATTGTCATTATTTTTGGATTCTAACTCTTGCAAGAGCTTTACACCTGCAACCATTGTTTCGCCAAGAAACATCTGTACAATCTGCATAGCATCTCTAATCATGTCAATCTCAGAGGTCAGCATCCCTTTCAGGTGTTCGGGGGCTGTTGCCATGTCGTCTAATTCGTCAAAATTGTCACCCATTGCTGTGAGTTTTTAAAGGTCAATTTTTAATTTACCACCATTTTTTCCATTCTGACACAGCCTTGATAATAACCAACAAAAACAAAATGATATTCTCCAAATAAATCTTTTTGAGTTTCTCTTTAGTTCTCATCAGACGCATCTTCACGGCACTCTCGGTCAGGTTAAAAGTATCGGCAATTTCTTTTATGCTGAAATCATCCTGATACTTCATCAATAAAATTGCTTTTTCATCCGGTGCGATTTTTTCCATAGCTTTCTTGAGTACCTTGCCTTGCATCTCCGAAAACTCCGAATCATCTTCGTCTTCTTCAAGGTCAAAGTTCTCATCGAGAGCTTCTTCGGCCTGTCGCTTGGCAAGCCTCATTTGGTCCATGCAATAGTTGTAGGTAATCGAATACAGCCAAGTCGAAAATTTAGCGTGTTCTTTGAAACTACCGATTTTCAGAACCAATCGCAGGAAAATATCGTGGGTGAAATCCTCGGCTTGGGCTTCGTTTTTAATGAATGAAAGGCACTTACGATAAACTTTATCAACGTATCGGTCGTAAAGTTCTTCGAAATAGATATTCCGTTGACTTTCGACATACAGACGCACCAATTCCTCGTCTGTTGTATTTTTAAATGCTTTATTTTTCAAGTTTGACCAATAAATTTTTAGAAAGTAACATCGAAGTTTACGAATACTTATTGAAAGGTACTGCTCGATTTCTTTCAAATTTAAGCAAAAAATATACCTTTCTCGAAATCAATTTCGCATTCTGAACCAACGGCTACGTTTTGACGAAATAAAAGAATAATAGTCTCAAATTTTCATTTTTTTTTTGTCCAATCAAAATTTATACAAAAAAATAATAGTATGCTTGCATAATAATTTTAGTTTTGATTAACTTTGAAAAACTTAACAAAACGTTTTAGAAATCATGACAGCAAGAGAATTTTTAGAAAAAATCCCATCGAGAATCGACCCTAACGAATCAAAAGATATTACAACAACATTACATTTTGAGCTATCGGGCAGTGGCAATTATACACTCAATGTTGTAAACGGAAAGGCAGAATTTAGCGAAGGCCTCACAGGCACGCCAGAGGTAGCTCTTAAAGCCGATGCTGATGATTTTGTGAAGATTGCTTCGGGCGATATGAACCCCATGATGGCCGTGATGATGGGCAAGCTCAAAATATCGAACCCCGGTGCTATGATGAAATACGCCAAAATGCTTGGTTTGATGTAGGGCAACTACCGACACCTATTATAAATGCTTTATTATCAAACAATTAAAGATTAAAAGCAATCAAGACGACTTAAAATTATCTGTAGAATAGCTGTCCTCAAGATTCTACAAAAGAGGGCTGTTATTCTACAAAGATATATTTCATAAAAACCGTTTGTAAGGACTTCTTCTACCTCGTTTGAGCCTCTACCAACAAATTCATTATTAATTTGAGTATATGGCAAGATTTTTGTTGTAAATTTCTTGCTAAATAGTATCAAGTCAGGTATTTAATACTTTATTATAATGAGCGAATCTTTTACCTCATCCTCTTGGGCCAGACCACGCCCCAACAGGTTATTACGTTTTTGCTTTTCTGCCAGTATTGCAAGTCTTTTGTTGATGACATCTTGTAAGGATAAATCAGCCGAAGAGAATCCAGACCCCACGAGCGTTTCTAAAGCAACCGACACGTATTCTTCTGAAATCGCTACAAAATGGGTTGATTTAGAATTAAAACTTATCAAAACTACGCCGGGTTACACACCGCCAGTAGCTGCAAGGGCATTGGGCTACACGGGGCTAACTCTCTACGAGACAGTAGTGCCGGGTATCAAAAACAACCAAAGTTTGGTGGGTCAAATCAGT
The DNA here is from genome assembly GCA_025455785.1 of Spirosomataceae bacterium. GTDB lineage: Bacteria > Bacteroidota > Bacteroidia > Cytophagales > Spirosomataceae > JALOLV01. Next base: position 6,936 of record JALOLV010000128.1, read on the forward strand.
GGGCTAAACACACTCCCCAAAGCCGACCTCACCAAAGAATATAATTGGGGATTGGCCGCTAATGCAGCGATGTCATCGCTCGTAAAAGAGCTTTTTATTACCACAAGCGACGCCAATAAAACAACGGTAGATTCACTTCGGAAGGCTTTTGAAGCAAGTTTGAAGGTAAATATGAGCCAAGAGGTTATAGACCGTTCTATCAGATTCGGGGCTGATATTGCAACAGCAATTTTTGAATATTCAAAAACCGATGGCGGACACGAAGCCTACAGTAATAATTTTCCGAGTTCTTACATAGTACCAAGAGGCATTGGATTTTGGGTACCAACCGGCCCACAACGAATACCCCTGCTACCATACTGGGGTAATGTGAGGTCATTTGTTGCCAAAAATGCAACTACCGACCCACCTGCTCCTACTCCGTTTTCGTACAAAATCGACTCTGAGTTCTTTAAGCAAGCTAAAGCGGTCTATGACGCAAAAAAATCATTGACCACCGAACAGAAAAATATTGCTTTGTTTTGGGCCGATGGTGGCGGAACGGTAACGCCACCGGGGCATTACATGAATATTGCAACCCAAGTTTTACGAAAAGAATCGGCCAAACTCGATAAAGTAGCCGAAACTTACGCCAAAATGGGTATAGCACTTAGCGATGCCTTTGTGGCTTGCTGGAGATGCAAATACCGCTATAATCTGATGCGTCCGGTTACGTACATCAAAGAAACAATCGACCCAAGCTGGACACCGTTTATCGCTACTCCGCCGTTTCCTGAGTATTCATCGGGTCATTCGTCGGGTTCGGGGGCTTTTTCGCAGATTATGACCAATTTATTTGGAGAAAACTACGCATTTACCGATAAAACTCACGAAGGTACATTTGCCAATCGTTCATACAAATCATTTTTTGAAGCCGCCGAAGAAGCCATGAACTCTCGTCTTTATGGTGGCATTCACTATCCGATGGGTAACCAAAACGGGCGTGATAATGGCAAGAAAATCGGACAAAATGTAAGTGCTTTGAAGTTTACGAAGTAATATCCCAATCGTTTCAGGTGATTGAATAATTATCTGAAACGTTTTTTTCAATAACTGAGAGGGTAATTTTTCGATAAATAACTGATAATCAACGAATATTTGCTACTTTATTGATTATCTATTTTATATTTGTCAAGTAAAATCACAAATTGGTGAGTCTTGGCTTCGATTAGAGTGTCATGAAAAAACCTGTAAAAATATTGGATGTATCGAGGGCTATTTTTTTTAGCTTGATGATATTGTTTTGCCTACCTACAATAGCACAAAAACCCCAAGTCAAAAATTATAATAGTCAACTTGCTACCGACTGGTTTACGCTTCAACTCCGACTTATTCGTACAACACCGGGGTTTTCGCCACCGGTTGCATCGAGAGCGTTGGGTTATGCAGGATTAACCCTCTATGAATCGCTCGTAAACGGAATGCCCGAATACCAATCGCTTGCGGGTATTTTGAACGAATTTAAAGGTACACCTAAACCCGAACTCGGCAAAGAATACCATTGGATTTTAGTGGCAAATACGGCTCAGGCCAATATTACCAAAAGCCTCTATGGCAATACTTCAAAAGAAAACCTGATTTCGGTTGATTCTTTGGCAGGGGTTTACAGCCGCAGATACCAAAATGATATTGATAAAGAAACACTCACTCGCTCTATCAAATACGGCGAAGCCATTTCCCGAAAGATTTTAAGGTTGCGACTGGGGCGTGTTTCTGGACACCCACAGCCGAAGGAATGCAAGCCCTGCAACCTTATTGGGGCAAGAACCGAACTTTTGTAAAAGGGAACGCCGATTATGAACTACCCGAACCACCACGTTGCGATGCTGGAATCTCATCGATTATGTATTCGCAGGCTTTGGAGGTTTACAGTGCCGGCAAAAACCTCACACCCGAACAAAAAGAAATTGCAATCTTTTGGTCGGATGATGCAGGTAAAACATTTACACCACCCGGACACGCCATTTCGATAACAACGCAGGTTTGCTGGAAGTGTAAATTTATGCACAACGTGCTTCGCCCAGTTACCTACATACGCACCACCATCGACCGTAACTGGAAGCCGCTTTTAGATACGCCGCCATTCCCAGAATACACTTCGGGGCATTCGTCGGTTTCGGGTGCTACGGCACAAGTACTTTCTGATTATTTTGGTTTCAATTATGCTTTTACTGATAATTCTCACGCCGATAGAGGCTTGAAACCTCGTAGTTTTGAGTCATTCTACGATTTTGCCAACGAAGCCGCTATTTCGAGGCTTTATGGC
>JALOLV010000502.1 GCA_025455785.1 Spirosomataceae bacterium
TCTTTATAAGGCCAAACGAGCGAAACTTCGTTACGTTGATTGAGGAATTTATTGCCAATCGTTAGCCCAATTTTATTTTTATAGCGTGTGTAGCTATCAGCAAGGTATTCTTTTTGTTCGATGAAATCAGTGAATCGGTTTTGGTCAAAAATCCAATGTCCATGAATTTCTCTGAAAAACTCAGCTTTTAGGCGGGGTTCATCGAGTAGAAGTGTGATGAGTGTTTCATCAAAGTTTTGGGCTTTCGATATAACCACCCATTTCTTGATTTCGCCATTATCGGTTAGGTAGTTGGGTTCTTTTCGGAGGGTAGTTTCGAGTAGTTGTTTAATTTCCATGCGGTACAAATAAAAAACGTGGAACGCTGCATTTATTCGTAACTCGTGGCTCTGGAAAACCATATGCACAAAATAAAGCAACGCCCACGTATGACCGCAGGCGTTTATCGCTTCATTTCCCTGTGCATAATTTGAAATTTTCCAGATTTCCGAGTTACAGGATTTTTAAGCTAAACGCTGATTTTCAATATGTTATAATAGTATTTTTCTTTTGTTTTGTGTACGGGTTGAAAACCCGTACTACGATACGGTTTGGTTTAGTGGCGAATTTACTAAATCAATGCAAGAAAATAGCAAGTGGAGACAAAAATAGTTATGCAGGATACTGGCTCACAAAACAGCCTTTACCCGATATCCAGCTTTACGAAGTAGGTTAATGACGCCGTTCTCACCGCCTAAATGGGCAGCTCCGAAGGCAAAAAAAGTAGATTTTTTCTCGATAATTTGCGGGATTGCCTTAGCCCATTTTTCGTTTCGTTTGGCTAAAAGAGACTCTTCAAACTTCTCGTTTTTCAGGTTTGAAACCGATGCCGACTGCATCAGACCAACCAAATCTTGTTTTTGGTACTGATTGAGCATTTCGAGCAGAGAATTTTGCATTTTATCAAAATTCTGAACGTAATCATAGAGTAAATCGGCTTGTTGTTTTTGTGGGATATTATCAAAAATTTTGGTTTGGTCTTCGAGTGTTTCGAGTCCCAAAATTTCTTTGTTTTGCTCGGTTGCCATTTTCACAAACTGATTTTCTATCGAAGTCGGTTGGCTACAACCAATCATCGGGGAGTAGGTAAACGAGAGCAGGTAAAATGGCTTAATCATTCCGAGTACCTCAATCGAATATCCAACTCTATTCTCGAAAAAATTGGCCAAATCTTCGTAGTTCTTTTTATTCATCAATGACTTCAAATGCCGTTTATTAAGCATTTTTTTCTGCATTTTCTCATTGAGAGCAGGGTCATCCATGTCGAGTTCGAGGTAGAGTTGCTCTGATTTACGGAAACTTAGCGTGGCGTTCGTGTCGATTTTGACATCATCGGGGCAAATTACATGGATGGTACCGTACAGATACGAAGTTTTTATTCCATTTCCCGAAACCTCCCAAAGCATAGAGTTTTCGGTCGGAATTTGAGCAACGCAATTCTCCGCCAAACTAAATGCAACTACCCACAAAACGATGCTACGAATGAATCTCATGGTATTAATAGGATATTATCAATACCATGACTTCAATAACTATGCCAACGGGTTATTCGCCACAGCCTTCTTTACGGCGAGTATCTACGATTCCGATGATTTGCCAGCCTTTGTCGGATGTCTTCATCAATGTAAAGACATTTACGCCGCAGTGATTGAATTTCTCTCCGAGATAAAATTTGTAGGGTGTCCATGCGATTGCCAAATCTCCGTCTATTTTAATATCGTAACTCAAAAGTCTTTCATCGAGCATTACCCCACGAGGAGTTGCGATTGATTTCAGCCAAGCATCAACACCATCGTTTTGGAGTTTTACGATTCCTTCTTTGGTTTTACCAACTGATTTTAAGAAGCAAGTAGGATGAATCGCCTTACGGGCAATCGTAGAATCATTCTTTCGCATTCCTTCAAAAAGTAAATTGATAGTGCTTTTAATGGCGGTTGGTTCGTCGGTTTGGGCAAAAGTTTGATTTGATGCAAAGATGAGAGTCAAAATCAATAAGATAAAATAGCGTTTCATAATTGAGATTTTTAGGTTTTTAGTTGGTCTGACTGCCGTCTGACCTTGTTTGGTTCGCTAAATTATTATATTTTATATCGAATTACCTTAAAAACCTATGATGATATAATGCAAAAGCCACGTCTAACCTTTTCACAGATTATTAATATGAATGTTGGGTTCTTCGGAATCCAGTACAGTTTTGGTCTTCAACAGAGTGCAGTCAATCCAATTTATGATTTTTTGGGAGCAAATCCAGACGAAATTCCGCTTTTAAATTTAGCTGGTCCAATGACGGGACTATTGATTCAGCCAATCATTGGAGCAATGTCGGATAAAACTTGGTCACCACGTTTTGGACGTCGTAAACCGTATTTCTTGATTGGAGCAATCCTCTGTAGTTTGGCTTTGTTTGCGTATCCGTTTAGCAGTACTTTGTGGATGGCCGCTGGTTTACTTTGGATTTTGGATGTAGGCAATAACACAGCAATGGAGCCGTATCGTGCGTTTATTGCCGATAAATTGGATTCTTCGCAGCAGGCGACGGGGTTTCAGGCACAAAGTTTTTTTACAGGCTTGGGTCAGACACTCTCTAATCTTTCCATCGCTGTTTTTCCAGCAATTTTTGTAGGCACTTTGGGGGCTTTACCTACTTGGGTTTATGCGTCATTTATTTTAGGAGCGATTTGCTCGGTCGCCTCGATTTGGTGGAGTACGAGTCGCACGCCCGAAATTCCACCTACCGCAGAAGAATTAGAAGAAATGCGGAAGTCTCCGCTCAATGTTTTCTCGCCATTCACCGATATTATTTCTGCCATCAAAGATATGCCAAAAGTCATGTGGCAGTTGGGTTTGGTTTACCTTTTTCAGTGGTATGCGTTGTTTTGCTATTGGCAAAATTCATCCAAAAGCGTTGCTCTTTCGGTTTGGAATACCACCCCAAAAGATAACCCGGAATTGTATTCAGAAGCCGTCAGTTGGACGGGCTGGGTGAATGGTTGGTACAATATCGTGATGTTTTTAGTGGCCTTCGGATTAGCCGTTTTGGCTAAAAAATATTCGGCAAAACTGGTTCATTTTGCTTGTCTAATATTGGCTGGTGTGGGTTTTGTAGCGTTTTCGATGGTTACGAACAAGTATTTATTGTTTCCGGCAATTACTGGTTTTGGTATTGGCTGGGCAAGTATGATGGGGATTCCGTATCTGATTGTTGTTGGGTCGATTCCGAAAGAGCGATACGGCGTTTACATGGGGATTATCAATATGATGATTGTGATTCCGATGTTGATTCAAACACTAACTTTTGGCTTTATCCTCAAAAATTTTCTGAACAATGACCCCCGAAACGCTATAACTTTTGCAGGTGTTTTATTGATTATTGCGGCTGTTGCAACATTATTGATAAAGACCACAAAGCCCACCGAAGATGTAACAGTCAATTTCGGTGGCGGACACTAATATCAAGAAACGATGACTCCTATCCAAAAGGTTCGATGCTTTAAATCGAACCTTTTTTGTTACCCAAGCCTAAATTAACTATCTTTGCGACAGAAAACACTCACGTTTTCTCTACATACGAAAATTTATTAGAAACTTAGGTTATTTCATGAATTATAATCTTTCTCAATTACCCAAAAGAAACCAAAAGCCTCGTGAAGCTGGATTGACGATGGTGATGGATAAAGGGCTTAGTATCAGAGAAGTAGAAGATTTTTTGACTATCTCTGCACCACATATTGATATTGTAAAACTCGGGTGGGCAACCTCTTTCGTTACGCCCAATCTCAAAGAAAAACTACGAGTTTATAAAGATGCCAATATTCCTGTCTATTTTGGCGGAACCCTCTTCGAGGCTTTTCTTGTGAGAGACCAATTTGAAGACTATCTCAGAGTTTTGGATGAATTTAACCTCGAACACGCCGAGGTTTCGGATGGTTCGATTGAGATTCCGCACGATATAAAATGCGAATACATCAATATCGAAGCGTGTAAAAGTTTTATCAGAAGTAGGCTCTAAAGATGCCGAGAAGATTTTTGCTCCTTACAAATGGATTGAAATGATGCAAGCCGAGCTTAATGCTGGTGCTTGGAAAGTTATCGGTGAAGCTCGTGAGGGCGGAAACGTCGGGCTTTTCCGTAGCAGTGGCGAGGTTCGTCAAGGCTTGGTAGATGAGATTATCCATGCAATCCCAGTCGAAAATATCATTTGGGAAGCTCCTCAAAAATCACAACAAGTTTATTTCGTAAAATTAGTGGGGACAAACGTAAACCTCGGAAACATCGCTCCGCACGAAGTGATTCCGCTCGAAACCATCCGTTTAGGTCTTCGTGGCGATACTTTTGCTACATTCTTGCCCGATAAAACCAAGAAAAAATATAAACTCGGTAAATACAGCGGCGACCGCCGTATTTTGCAAGAAGAGTAATATAAATTGTCATTCGCTAAACGTCATTCGATAGTCATTCATTGTTGAATCACTACTGACTGACTATTA
>JALOLV010000503.1 GCA_025455785.1 Spirosomataceae bacterium
GCAAAAAGACGAAGCTGACCCGTGGTGCGTCCACGCTCGCCCGTTGCACGAGCCAATGGCAAGCCAGTCTCGGCGTGGTATCGAGCCAAAAGGTCGTCGCCGAGGGCTTCGATTTCGGTCGCAATTGCTTCTAAAAAATTAGCCTTTTCGACTCCTGATTTTTTACGATAAATCTGAAAAGCATTTTCGGCTTTTTCGACCGCAAGGCTTAGCTCGTCGAGAGTAGCTTTAAAGAATAGTGGTGCGAGGGTTTCGCCAGTACTCGGGTTTTGTGCTTGAAAAGCAACTGTACCTTCTGAGAATGTTTCGTAACCGATGATGTTGCGACCTGTTAATTGCATTTGATTAGAATATGGGGTTATTTACTGTATCCACTAATTACTTTATCGAATTGTTCTATTATTTCTAAACGGTGGGGGTTATCGGTTCTGAACATGATTGATATTGGGTATATGATACCTTCCTTATCTTTTATTGCCAAATCAAACTTTACAAATCCATTACTCAGATTGAACATATTAAACCATAGGTCAAACTTACGTTGACGAATAGCTTGACGAGAGTCTGAAGAATCGCAAATATAAACAGAAATTGAGTGGTTATTCCTTTGATAAAAGTCTTGAAAAATAGCAGCCACTGTTGCTGATGTTAAACTATCTAAAGGAGGATTTTTTCCTGTGGGATTTGAAAATACCTCTATAATGAACTCAAAGGTAAGAGAATTGAGAGGAGAATCAGTCGAAAAAAGGTAGTTAGTCTGTCTAAATTTAATTAGATATTCAATCTGACTCTTTGTAACAAAAAAATAGGTATTATCTTCATCTGCATAATTATCAAATGTGTACTTAGGCAGTTTTTCTAAATCTTTTTTCATTTTCTTCTCTAAGTCGCTTGAAAATTGCTTGGATTTCTGGATTATTCCTATCTTTTTCGATTTGTTCTTTTATTTGCTTTTTACTTGCCTTTATTTTTTCAATCAAAGCATCGATATTAGCTTGGCGTTCTTCGGGAGATAATTCTTTTTCTACTGCTTCCATAGCTAAAAAATTTATGGTTTTAATTATTTAACAAGCATTGACCAAGGATAAATCCCCAGTCAATGCCTTATTTCACTTCATTTCTACTGTATTGACCAATGTTCCGATTCCTTCAATCGTAATTCTGATTTCATCGCCAACTTCAAGCGTAAAGCTATCGGGCGGAACGATTCCTGTACCTGTCATTAAGAATGCCCCATTCGGAAAACTTGCTTCTCGACATAAAAACTCAACCAATTCGGGTAATTTACGCTTCATCTGATTGAGTTGAATCGTACTGCTGAACTGCAATTCTTCATCACGAAGAATTTCAAGTTTGATTTCGGTTTCGAGCGAAATCGGTTCATCTAAAACCAGAATACAAGGCCCAATCGCCGCCGATTTATCGTAGGTTTTGGCTTGCGGAAGGTAAAGCGGGTTTTCGCCCTCTATATCTCTCGAACTCATGTCATTGCCAACGGTATAGCCCGCAATTTGCCCTTTCGGACTAATCAAAAGTGTTAGCTCTGGCTCTGGAACATTCCATTTTGAATCTCTACGAATACGAACCGCTTGCCCCGAACCTACCACACGATGAGCCGACGCCTTAAAAAACAGCTCGGGTCTTTCGGCATCATAGACCCTATCGTAAAAATTACCACCGCCTGCGTTTTTGGCTTCTTCCATACGGGCATCACGGCTACGCAAATACGTAACCCCCGATGCCCAAACTTCTTGTGAGCCAATAGGAGCCTGTAAGTCATTATTAATCAACGACTTAATCTCTTCGACAGGTTTGAGTAATGAAATCTCTTTTTGGAGTTCGGCGTACAAATCTTCACGATTGATGAACGCATCCCAATCTATGTGGCGTGAAAGATAATACTGACTTTGGTCTTCAATAACAAAACCTTGTAGTGTTTTATAGACTTTCATGGAACTGTGAGGTTGAGAATAATGCCTTAATATTACAAAAATGATTTAGAATTTAAAAACCAATTGGTTTAAGTTTTAATCCAGCGGTTTCTTCTAATCCAAAAATGAGGTTTAGGTTCTGTACGGCCTGACCCGACGCTCCTTTTGTAAGGTTATCAATAATGCTGCTAATCAGCAACTCGTTGGCTTCTTCGATAGAACCTTTAAACTTAGTATAGACGTTTGCCATGATTCCACGAGTGAAGTTTCCACGATAAGGTACAAAATTAATCAAATGTCCAAAATCAGTCTGTAACGATTTTACCGATTGCGTAATCTCTTTGAGATGCTGGTGCGTAAATGCTTTATAAATCGAAATATTGTTATTTCTCCAACTAAAATGGGTAGTTGCACTCAATGCTTGCCCCGCACCCGTCGAACCAGTGATAGCACTTACATGAATATCGTCGTAAATTAAGCCTTGACTTGCCAATGGAAGAATCGCCAATTCGATACTCGTAGCAAAACAACCTGGATTGGCAATTTTAGTGGCTGTCTTGATTCGTTCACGGTTCAATTCGGGTAATCCATACACAAAACCATTACTCTCGTCTCTGAAATCGGTACTCAAATCAATGATTTTAACTGATGCTGGAATTGCATTCTCGGCCGTACTGTAAACGGGTTTTCCGGCTTGACTTTTTGAATTGACAAAAATAATATTAGCATTGGGGTGATTCAGCAAGATTCTGAGCAATTCGCCACCTGTGTAGCCAGCCCCTCCGATGATTCCGATGTTAATTTGAGACATTTTTATGTAAATTTTTGCTTGTACCTACGGTACAGTAATTGTTATATATATTGGTATTTTTCTATTGACCGATAGCTCCTACAAAGCATGTTAAACAATTCGTATATTGGCTTCACCATATTGCTCTGTCGGTGCAACCTGTAAATAGAAAT
>JALOLV010000504.1 GCA_025455785.1 Spirosomataceae bacterium
TGTTTAAGTTTGGACATGGATTGAGTTATTGATACGAATACTTGTTTTGGATAGTTAGAATCTCTAATTTTATCCAAATAATAAGTAAAAATATGAATGTCACATCTGAAATATTGGATTTGCTAATGGATACTCCCGAAGCATTTAAAATCTTGGAAAAAGCCCAAGATATGCTTCGTAATGAACAAAAAAAGCGGGAAGAGTTCTACAATTGGGTTACTGATGATTTAAAAGTCGAATTTATCAACGGCGAAATCATCGTTCATTCGCCAGTTAAGAGCAGTCATGCCCAAGCAAGCGAGAATTTGTTTAGAATTCTAAGTATTTATGCCTTAAAACACCAACTTGGGCGAGTTACACACGAGAAAGTAATGGCAAGATTTACTCGTAATGACTACGAGCCTGATGTCATGTTTTTCAGTAAAGAAAAAGCCGATTCTATCCAACCCAATCAATCACTTTTTCCAGTTCCAGATTTTGTGATTGAGGTATTATCTGATAGCACCGCCGAGCGAGATAGAGGTGTTAAATTCAGAGATTACGAAGCTCATCAAGTATCAGAATATTGGTTAGTGGATGTTGAAAACCAAACGGTAGAACAATTTGTAATCAAAAATGGGCAATATGAACTTATCAAAAAAACAGACGAGGGATTCATTCACTGCTCAGTTTTGAAAGGCTTAGATTTACCAGTTGAATTTTTAACGAACAAAAACAATTTGAGTTTATACAGAAAATAATCTAAAGTATTCAACCAAAATCAAAACTATGTTTACAAGAAGAGATTTTATAAAAAAATCAACATTGACGGGTTTAACTTTGGCAACGGCAGGTATGTCGGCAAAAAGTTACGGTAAAATTCTCGGAGCAAACGACCGTGTCCGAGTAGGTTGTGTAGGTTTTTCCGACCGTCACCGCCAGTCGCACGTGGGACCTTTCAGAGAGCTTTCAAAAGGAATGAATTTCGAGATGGTGGCACTCTCAGATATTTGGAATCGCCGTCGTGAAGAAGGAAAAGCATTTTTGGATAAGCAATTAGGCGGAGATGTAAAGGTTTTTCGTAATAACGATGAGCTTTATGCCTCTAAAATGGTTGATGCCGTGTTTATCAGTACAGCCGATTTTCAACACGCTTTGCACACAATCGAGGCCGTAAAAGCAGGTTGCGATGTTTATGCCGAGAAACCGTTGGCCGAAACCATGGAAGATAACCGTGCGGTATTGAAAGCTGTAAAACAATCGGGCAAAATCGTTCAGATTGGTTCACAGCGTCGTAGTGGCGAAAACTACCACGCTGCTGCCGACTTCATCAAATCGGGTAAGTTTGGCCCAATCGTGATGGTAGAATTAATGTGGAATGTTAACCAGCCGGGTCGTTGGAGAAGACCAGATTTAGTGGCTTCTTTGAAAGAATCGGATGTTGATTGGAAACGTTATTTGATGAACCGTCCGATGGTGCCGTTCGATGCCCGTAAGTACTTAGAATACCGTCTCTTCTGGCCTTATTCGTCGGGTATTCCGGGGCAGTGGATGAGCCACCAAATTGATACTGTTCACTGGTTCTCAGGTCTTCCGCACCCACGTAGTGTTGTGGCCAATGGCGGAATTTATCAATGGAAAGATGGCCGTACGAATGCCGATACACTAACCGTAGTATTTGATTATGGTCCGTTAGACGACCCTAAATCGGGCTTTCAGGTGCAGTTTACGAGCCGTTTCTCAAATGCTGCTGGCGATACCAAAGAATTGTACTACTCAAATGGTGGCATGATTAACCTTGACACCAACGAGATTTCGGATACTGGTGGTCTGCGTGAGCGTGAAGCCAAGGCAATGGGTATGAAACCAAACCTTCTTTCTCCGATGAAATTAGAGGGAATCAAGGTAGCAACCGATGCCAATACTGGTGGCGACCCGCTTACATTCAACCACGTCAAAAACTGGATGGAGTGTGTGCGTAGCCGTAAAACACCAAACGCTCCGATTGAAGCAGGTTATCAACACTCAATCGCCACGATTATGTCGAATGCGGCTTATCGTACCGGGGTCCGTGTAACTTTCGACGAAAAAACACAAGAAGTAATGGCAGGTGGCAAGCCGTTTAAATACTAAGTTTTTAGTTTTGGTTTAAATATCGCAAGGAGAATAGTGGATTAATTTCCTCTGTTCTCCTATTTTATTTTTTCAGCATATCTTCAATCTCATAAATCTTGAGCTTCTCGGGTTTATGAGTAATCGCCTCTATCAGGGTATTCAATACTTGTTCTTGTGAAACTAACCTAAACTTACGGACTTTAGCCAAAATATTAGGGTATTTTTCGGCCAAGTTATAAAGCCAATTGAAGGTTTCTGGCCATGTTCGTTTTGGCCCCACCACATACCACGGACGTAAAAGCGTTAAGTTAAAACCAGCTTCAGTTAATGCTTTTTCTGCACGCTTTTTATTGGCTTGGTAAGTAAACATCACCGAAGACTCCATCGCAACACTTATGTAAATAAAATGCCGACATTGAGCAAACTGTGCGGCTTTAATAGATTCTTTGACCGAGCCTAAATCAATATCTCTGAAAGCCTTGGTTCGCCATGGTGCGGGGCTGTGAACTCCAATTAAATGTAAATAAATGCAATCCTTTGGGACAAATTGCTTGAATGATTCGGCATCAAAAGGATTTGCCACAATCTCTATTAATCAAAGCATTCCCCAAAAAGCCAGTGGCTCCGGTTACAAATAGCTTTTTCATATAAATATTAATTTGTTCAAAAATAGTGGAAAGTTGTTATTTTAAATCTAAAAAGGCATATTTGCTATAAATTTATTTGTTTATTGATAAATGAAAATAGAAAAACTCAAAATAAAGAATTATAAAGTATTCGAGGATACAGAAATCAGTGATTTGCCAAATATGTGTGTGTTTTTAGGAGCAAATGGTGTTGGCAAATCTACTTTATTCGACATATTTGGTTTTTTGAGCGAGTCGTTAAGAAATAATGTTAGGTCTGCCATTAATAATCGTGGTGGATTTCGAGAGGTTATTTCAAGAGGAAAAAGTCTTGATGAAAACATTGAATTTGAGATAAAGTTTAGGAATGAGCCTGTTGATGGTAAGAGGCAACCTTTGATTACCTATGAATTATCAATTGGGCTTGAAAATAATCAACCAATTGTCGAGAAGGAAATTTTAAGTTATAGAAGAGGGCAAAAAGGTAAACCTTACAGGTTTTTGGACTTTGGAAAAGGGTTGGGACAAGCAATAATTAATGAAGAAAGGTTTGAGGAAGAAAAACAAGAATTTAAAGACCAAAGAGAAAGTTTTACTCTTGACTCACCCGATATTTTGGCCATAAAAGGATTAGGACAATTTCAACGATTCAAGGCTATCTCAGACTTTAGAAAGTTATTGGATAGCTGGTATATTGCTAATTTTCAGATTCCAGATGCAAAAAAAAGCCAAGAAATTGGCGTAAGTGAGCGTCTATCTACTACTGGTGATAATTTAGCTTTAGTAGCAGAATTTATTTTTGAAAACCATAGAAAAGTATTTGATGAGATACTTGAAAAAATGAGATTGCGAGTACCTGGAGTAGAAAAAGTAGAGGCTGTCAAAACAGAAGATGGGCGAATTATTCTCAAATTTCAAGATGGGAGTTTTAAAGACCCTTTCATTTCTCGGTATGTTTCAGATGGCACATTAAAAATGTTTGCATATTTGATTCTTCTAAATAATCCTTATAAACATCCGCTACTCTGTATCGAAGAACCTGAAAACTATTTACATCCAGACTTATTGTCTGAATTAGCTGAGGAATTCAGAGACTATGCTAGAAAAGGAGGGCAAGTATTCATATCGTCCCATTCTCCGGACTTTGTAAATGCTCTCGAATTAGATGAACTGTTTTGGATAACCAAAAAGAATGGTTATTCAGTTATCAATCATGCAAAGAAGGATGAAACAATCAAAGAGTTATATAAGGCAGGCGATAGATTAGGTTATTTATGGACTCAACAATATATTAAAGGAGGTGGTGTAAAATGAGGGTGGAGTTTTTATTAGAAGAACCCTCGATGGAGAATTTTTTGAGGGAGATTTTACCTAAAGTGTTGCCCAATGGTTATACTTTAAATGAAAATTGTTTTTTAAGACCCCATAATGGTAAAAGTGATTTGATGAATTCTATACCAAAAAAAGTCAAAGCATTCTCTAATTTTTATGAGCCAGTTAAAATAGTAATTTTACATGACCAAGACTCAAATGATTGCAAAGAACTTAAGCGTATAATTCAAGATATATGTCAATCTAACGGGAATTGTCCAGTTATGATTCGGATAGTTTGTAAAGAGTTAGAGTCTTGGTATTTGGGCGATATGTCTGCCATTGAAAAAGTTTATCCAAAGTTTAAAGCCAGAAATTATCAAAATAAAGAAAAGTTCAGAAATCCAGATTTGTGTAATGCTTTTGATGAGTTACGAAAACTAATTCCCGAAATTCAGAAGGGTTTTGCATCTAAAAATATTCCTAAATATCTAAATATTACCCAAAATCAGTCTATTAGTTTTCAACAATTTTTAAGTGGAATCAATAAATTCTTAAATTGAAATGCTCAAAAACCTTAAACTCGACTCGAC
>JALOLV010000505.1 GCA_025455785.1 Spirosomataceae bacterium
GCCAGCCAAAATCAAAATCAAATCGCCCGGCTTGGCATCGAATTTCTCTACAATTTTCTTTAAATCTTCTTCCGAATAAAATTTATCAACCGAAGATTTGATACTTCCGTCGGCATTATAACGCACATAAACCAAGCCTTTTGCTCCGATTTGCGGACGTTTCACCCACTCGGTCAATTCATCTACTTGTTTGCGGGTGTACTCGGCACAACCAGCGGCATTGACACCCACGACCAATTCGGCCGCCTCAAAAACCGGAAAATCTTTGCCCTTCACGAGTTCGTTTAGCTCAACAAATTGCATCCCGAAACGGGTGTCTGGTTTATCAGAGCCATACAGACGCATCGCATCGGCGTAGGTCATGCGGGGTACTTCTGGGAGGTCGATTCCCTTGACGTTTTTGAACAAATGACGGATTAGCCCCTCAAACATTTGTAGCACGTCTTCTTGCTGCACAAACGACATTTCGCAGTCGATTTGGGTAAACTCGGGCTGACGGTCGGCTCGGAGGTCTTCGTCGCCATCAACAACTGTTTGAATGTCTGCGGCGACTGCGGCAAAGCGTAAAACTCGCCCGGATTCATGCGGCTTGGTACCACGAAATCTCTTGCACCTTCGGGGGTCGATTTTATCAGAACGGGGGTTTCGACCTCGATAAAATCCTGCGAATCCATGTAGATACGGGTCTGCTGTGCCATTTTGTGACGCAACTGCAAATTGTTGCGAACAGGATTACGACGTAAGTCGAGGTAGCGGTATTTCATACGCAAATCATCGCCGCCGTCGGTATCGTCTTCGATAAGAAACGGTGGTAATTTTGCGGGATTTAAAACCTCTAAACTGCTGATTTTCAGCTCAATATCACCAGTTTCGATTTTATCATTTTTAGACAAACGCTCAACCACGAGTCCTTCGGCTTTGATTACAAACTCACGCCCGAGAGTACGAGCGAGTTCGATAGCGGCTTTGTCGGTTTTGCCTTCTTCGAGCATCAATTGGGTGATTCCGTAACGGTCACGCAAATCAATCCAAATCATGCCGCCTTTATCTCTGATTTTCTGTACCCATCCGCAGAGAGTAACCGTTTTGTTGACATCCTGAATGCGGAGCTGGCCGCAAGTATGTGTTCTTAACATTCGTTAATTATTATTCGTTAATTGTTATTCGTTAGTAGTTTTAGCACTCGTCGATACCTTCTTTTGGGGTTGGGCAATAAACGATTTATTTGTTTACTATTAACTTTTCAATGATTTTTCCGCAAAAATACGATTTTTTATGGGATTTGGCTGCCGAACTCCAAAAATTCTCAATCCAGCTATTTACCAAAAACGTGCCGTAGAAATGGCCAACGACAGAAATTTATTGAGAGGATAGGAAATTTTAATAGTTGCGACAATACGGTTATTTTTGGGTGGATTGACGCAATGGGATTGCGTGTATTTTGGGGGAGATACCTCATTTTAAAAGACCAATATTTAAACGATACCTAAAAGCAAAAATAGATGACCGAATACGATAAGTTTAAAAAACTTCTTGAATATTTTGTAGCTCATTTAGAATGGTGTGTTAATGAGGACCAAAATTACGTTGGATATATTAATTACATAAAACCACTAATTGATACAAACACCTTTAAGTATACTGGTCAAGGTTATAGTGGTAATAATATTCAACAGCAGATTAAACCTTGGTGTGATTACGAGATTGGATTAATTCATATTAATATTCAACAAAACTTTGGTAGTTACAAGTCCACAAAATGTTATTTAAACTGGGATTGGACAGGTCTAAACATTAATGTCAAATGGGTAAACAATCATATAAATTTACTTTATCTTAATAAATATGATGATGTTACTGGTAATAATAACCTTGGATTCGAAAAGTCGCTGAACGACTTAGGCTTGTTTGACAATAAGCCACCCAATAATAATTTGATTACATTATTTGACAGATACAAAGCCTTAATAATTGATTGGAAGATTATGGAAGAATTTAAAAAAAACCAGCATCTTGTAGATTTACTAAAAGATTCAAAAAATATCATCCTTACCGGTGCTCCAGGAACAGGTAAAACATTTTTAGCAAAACAAATTGCAAAGCAAATGATTGGTGTACAATTCCATCCATCCTACGATTATACAGACTTTGTTGAAGGGCTTAGACCTACGCTACCAGATGAAAATGGAATAATTGGCTTTGAAATTAAGGACGGTATATTTAAGTCATTTTGTGACAAAGCATTGGGAAATTTAATAAACTCAGAAAAAACACCTGATGAAATCCAAAGCGAAAATAACATAGAATCAATTTTAGATAACTTTTTAGCAGAATCCATTGAAAATGGGGAAAAGTTTGATTATAATAACAATTCCAATCAATTTGTTATTATTCCTCATTCAAAAAAAGAGGATTGTTTTTATGCAAGAATATTGAATAATGAGTCAATGGAGCGTCAATTGGTTTTCAAAAAAGACGCAATAGAAGTTTTCAAAAAGGCTGATGACATTAAGAAACCTACAGATATTCAAAAAGTATTTAAAACACGTTTTAAATATCAATATACTTTTATCTTTTTGATTTTAGAACAATTAAGAGAGAAGCTAAAGAACAAAGGTGAAGAAGTGAAAACAAAAATCAACAGAAAAAATTTCGTTTTTATAATTGATGAAATCAATAGAGGAGAAATTTCAAAAATATTTGGCGAACTCTTCTTTTCTATTGACCCAAGTTACAGAGGTAAAAAAGGTGCAGTAAAAACTCAATATTCAAACTTACACAACGATGAGAAAGAGGTTTTCTATGTACCTGAAAACGTCTACATAATCGGCTCAATGAATGACATAGACCGAAGTGTAGAAAGTTTTGATTTTGCAATGCGAAGACGTTTCACTTGGATTGAGATTACAGCAGAACAAAGTGCAGAAAATATGAATTTGCAACAAGACATTAAAGAAAGAATGTTGAACTTAAATAAGCAAATTTCTGAAACAGATGGTCTAAATCCGTCTTATCACATTGGGGCTGCCTATTTTCTTGACTCAAACGGTAATGCAAGACAAGATATAGACAACATTTGGAATTTACGAATTGAACCACTTTTGAAAGAATATTTGAGGGGTATGCCTGACAGCATTGAGAAAATTGAACTTTTGAAAAATGCCTTTACAGCATAATGAGAACAACTGATAACAAAGTCGAAAAAATTATTGACAAGTTTGATAATATCAATATTGAAGACTTATCAGCTATATCAAATAAAAACTTATTGGATTTGCAAATCGAAAATCCTGATTTGCTTGTTTTCCCTCATTCATTTGGAAAATACAAAGACGATGTTGAAAGGTCTCACATTTTCTCACTAGACAATGAAAACCTGACAACATATAATTTAATGGGATTTATTGGACGTAATTCAACGCAACTTACAATTTCATCTCGTTTTGCAAAAGATGAAAACAACGACTATTTTTTGCATTATATGTTGCAAAAAGTATTTTCAATTAGTGTTTTAAAATTTGACCAAACACCGAATAATGAAAACATTTGGGATTTTCTTCTTTACCTTTTCCCATATTATCTCAAAAAAGCCTATTCTCAAGGAATCTACAAAGCATACAAAAAGGAAGAATACAACGACACAAACGTTAAGGGAAGTATTGATGTAAAACGCCACATACTTAGAAATATTCCGTTTACAGGAAGAATAGCTTACACTACAAGAGAACACAGCTATAATAATAATCTAACGCAACTAATTAGGCATACAATTGAGTTCATCCGAACTCACCCTTATGGTAGTGGAGTACTGACAGGTGACAGTGAACTAAGAGACATTGTTAGTAAATTTATTTTTGTAACTAATAAAACTTATAATGGTAATTCAAGACAAAAAGTAATAACGGCTAATTTAAAACCAGTTACACATCCATATTTTACTGAGTATTCAGCCTTGCAAAAAATCTGCTTAAAAATTCTTCGTCACGAGAAAATTACATTTGGTAAAGAAAAAGATAAAGTATACGGCTTGTTGTTTGACGGTGCTTGGCTTTGGGAAGAGTATCTTAACACAATTCTGAAACCAGAGAACAAAACAGGCAAACACAGGAATTTACTATTTGAAAAGTTTCAACCCATTTATCCTGACTTCATAAGTAAAGAAGAACCAAAATCGGTTGGTGACGCAAAGTATATTCCTCTTGACAATCAACAATCATATTCAGAAAATTCTGAAAAAGCCACAAGCATATACTACAAGACAATTGCATATATGTATCGCTTTAGTTCAAAAAATGGTTTTTTAATCTTTCCAAGACAAGACACTAGTTTTTTTGAAACATACCGCATAAAAGAAACAGACGGAACACTAAAGAAAATTGGACTTGCTATTCCACAGACAACAGATAGCTTTAAAGAATATATAAAAACAATGAACGTAAATGAAGAAGAACTGAGACAAAAACTAATGCCAAACAAAACACTGAACGCACAATAGTGATTAGATATAATGGCAACTAAAGTGCTTCTATGACAGTGAAGTACTAAATTCAAACTTTGTGCATCTAATTTACTTTTCTACTAAACTTTCCACCATCACCAAACCCAAAACCGCTGTGTGCCATAGCTTAACAATGACTAAATTTGGATAACTTTCTTAAACATATCAATAATATTTCTAAAATCAGTGAAGCCGCTACATCTGACATCAAAGACTGCTTGTCGGTTATCAAAGTCGCAAAAAAGAATATTCTGATACCCGAACTTTCAAAATCTCAACATTTGTATTTCATCAACAAA
>JALOLV010000129.1 GCA_025455785.1 Spirosomataceae bacterium
CCACTTCCAAAGATTCTGTCGTCGTCATCATCAGTTTCGGGACGTTCCATCGCCGGCTCCTGACCAGTTAATTGATATTCCAGCATTTGTTTGGTTTGTTCATAATTCATCCTGAACTTCTGCAAGATTTGCCCCCCGAGATTATCAGCGTCTCTCAAGATGGCAAGTAGCAAATGCTCGGTCCCGATGAGTTCACATTTAAAAGATTTTGCCTCAAGATGCGTTATTTTGAGTACTTTTTCAGATTGGCGTGTCAGCGGAATATTAGCCAGATTTTTGATATTGTTTGTTGCAGTACCTTTTGTGGCGAGTTCGATAGTCGCCCGCAATTCATCAATCGGAACACCTGCTTTCTGAATCAAGAGCAACGCTGCTCCATCTCCTTCTCTAATCATTCCAAGAATAAGATGTTCTGTACCAATGTAGTCATGTCCAAGCCTAAGAGCTTCTTCTCTTGCCATTGTAATGACTTGCTTCACTCTTTGCGAAAATTTGGGTTCCATGTAATCCTCTCTACTGTATTGATGTTTTTTTAGAATCTATATTTGTCAAATATAACGAAAACTTAACAAAGTCCGTTCATGCTGCAATTATTTTTTAAAACTTTTGGCTAATATTTCCTTAGACATATTTCCTTTACAAAACAACAAATCTAAGATTGAAAGATTAGCTACAAAATCGTTGCCAAAATTCTGTGTGTAAGATACTGGCCGATAAAACTCGTTGATTTTAAAGTCTATTTTGGGGCTAATCAAGTTTCTACAATCAATTATTCCATCAACATAGTTTTTTTCGTATTTTTCAGTCAGACTTATTGGCAGACTTACTTTTAGGAATTTAAGACAAATTGACAGTAATTCAAAATTCAAATCCCACAAAAAAATAGGTTTCTTATCGAGAATGTCCTTAAAATAATCGGCGTAATATTCAAAAAACGGTGCTTTTTTGTAAGCTGCCTCAACTGTTCGCCAATAAATCTTTATCCATTGTTCGGAATAATCAATCTTTACGTCTCTAATTGGCATTTTAGACTTATCCTTCTGAACTGGAATTATCAAAGGCTCAATCTTGTTTGCTCCCAAAATATAACAACGATTTCTGTAAGACTGTTTTATATAATTTTCATTTGCTTCTAAAATTATGCTTTCACTCGAAATAAGTAATGAAAAATACTCAAGTGATGGTAAAAAGTGTAAATCGGTAACTATAGTTTTGTTCATTTTAAAATAAATATCGACCAAATCATAATTAAATGGTGCAACAATTATAAAAGTTATCTGTTTAAATATGCGATAGGTCGCAATTTTTTCGTTAAAGTAAAAGTATTATTTTAGATATTGACAAAAAAAAATGAAATTTGTCAATCCTAATTTTGTTTGGTTAATATTCCATCCCAAGAAGAAAGAATGAAGCGTTTTTCCGCATTGATTATTGCCTTATTTTCCAGTCTGACAACTTTTGCTGATAATCCGAAGTTAGTTTACGAAAACACCTACCAGTCAAAAATACTTGATGTACCTTTAAATCTTTCAGCAAAAGATAAACGTTCTGGCTTTCAGTTAAGTCCTAAATTTATAGTTACACCTATCAAAGGTGGAGAGGCTCTGCCATTGAAAACCGCCAATGGCGAAACCATTGTAAATGCTAAAGTGGGTGAAAGCTATAAAATCAAAGCCGAACTTGAGGGTTATTCTTCTATAGAAAGAACAATCGAAATAACCCAAAATGACTATCCCGAGGGGCGAAATGTAGTACTTGATTTAGAACCTCAACCATCGGCTGTAGTTGTATTCAAAACTGTTGACTCCGAAAACGAGAATGAAATAATTGAGTCTGTCATTAAAGTTACTGTTAAAGATAAGATTTATAATGGAAGAATTACAAAAGCAAATCCAACCTACCGTTTTATCTTAACAAGTACTGACCAATATACCGTTGAGGTAACATCAAATACACATAAAACCAAAAAAGAGGTTTTTCCTTTTGAGATTGGAGACCCTCCACGTACTTACAACAAAACTATTGCACTTAGTAAACCAGATGCTGGAACAAAAATTTTGGTTTATGGAGAAGACACAAACAAACCACTCAAAGGAGCAAATATAACAATAACAAACACTACTGATAAGGCTCTTGTGATGGACAATCTACTGCCCGAGGCAGAGGCGTTTGTAGAAACGATACCAAATAAAAAATACACTGCAAAAGTAAGTTATGGCGGATATGTTACTCGTGAATTTTCAATTAATACAAACGCCAAAGAGCAGATTTTGAAACTTCAACCAGAAACATACCTTTCTCTTGGTGCATTTGACGGTTTATTAAATAAGCGACTTCCTGCTACATTTAAAATCTACTACAAAGGAAATAAAGTTTTTGAGATTACGGGAGATGCCAATTCGGATATTCGATTCAAGCCAACTGAAAAAGGTATTTATGAATACGAAATCACGTATCCAAACTATAAACCTTACAAAAACGAAGCAAATATCGAAAACTTACAAGCAGGTAAGATTCAGTATAAGGCACCTCTCGAAAGTACTGTTGATACTTATGTAATTTTGATTGAAGATGCTCTTACAAAAGAATTCATTCCGAGTGCTAAACTAAGCATGATGAGTGCAGAAGGAGTTTTGGTACCAGTCAAATACAATAATAAAACGGGTGAATGGAAAGTCGAATTAGAAAAAGAGAAAGAATATAAACTTTCGATAGAAGCCCCTGAATTTCAGCCAATAAATGAAACTTTTGCCCGTGGAACAAGCAAATTGATAAAGAAATCGTTGAGTAAGGTTACTCAATTATTGTACTTTACAGCGGTAGATGCTTTTACTAAAATGCCTGTAACAGCCCAATATAAGGTAATAAGACCCGACCAAGAGCCATTAGTTGGCACTTCGGAGGCAGGTAAACCTTATAAAGTTGAGTTGTTTCCACAAAGTAAATTTATCATTGAGGCCAAAGCCGAAGGGGGTTACAAGGCATTCACCGAGAATTTGGCTTTTAAATCTGAAATCAAAGACCCCAATCGAATAATAGAATTAGTAAAAGATATTTATTCATTCAAATTTATTGTAACCAATACTGAAACATCCAAAAATCATACAGCCGCAAAAGTTACACTATTCAATGTTTCGACGGGGCAACCTGTTTCGCCAAACAGTTACGCTAATGGCGTATTTGAAGTGGATATAAACCCTAATAATAATTATTCAGTTGAAATTGAGGCAGAAGGATTTGAAAAACACAAGTCAAACCCTAATATCAAAAATGAAATAATGAGTAATAAGTTTGAGATTAATATTCCACTTTATAAATCTGCTGTATCTCAATTTAAACTTACAGTTGTTAATGATGTTGATAGTAAAAATGTACTTAATGCTGATTTAAGGGTATTCAACTCCAAAAATCAACCCATGCCTATTGTTGCGAACCCGATGGCTCAAGAATGGAACGCAGAATTGAGGAATGATGAGAACTACACCGTTGAAGTTAAGGCTGATGGATACTTGGCCTACAAAAATAATTTAAGTAAAAACTCAAAAAATATTGTTGTCAGAATCAAACCGATTCCATCGCAAGAAATTTCAATTTCGGCGGTAGATGCCTTGACCAAAAAGCCTATTGTCGCCGATTTTAGACTAACAAGTGGTAGCGAAACCATCAACGGAACGGTTACTTCGGGGGGCACAAAACTCAAAACAAAACTATTAGAAGACCGAAATTATCAGTTAGAAATCACATCGGCTGGCTACAAAACTTACAAAGATGTTGTAAAACTCCAAAGTGCGGTAAACAGTGAGATTCCGATTGAAATCAAAAAAGAATTTTACACATTTGGTATTAAAGGACTTGATTCTAAATCAAAAAAACCAATTGCAAATGTTAAGTTTAACATCATTAACGAAAAGGATAAAAGTAATTTAAGTGGTAAATTCGACCAAGTGGCCAATACTTATTCTGCGGATTTACTAACTGATAATAACTATATTGTAGAGGTCGAAGCCGCTGGATATGAAAAACAAACTGAAAAGATAGATGTAAATGCTGCTGCTAAAAGTTCAGATTTCAAGAAGGATATTTTATTAAATCTGATTCCGAAGAAAGAACCAGAGAAAAAAGAACCTGAAACAAAAAATATTGAAGTAAAAGTAACTAATCCTGAACCATCAAAAAAAGAGGAAAAACCAGTCATTACCCCTCCCGTAGTTACAAAAGTAGAAGAAAAGCCACCAATTGAGAAGCCTAAGCCAACTCCTCCGGCACCTAAAAAAGTGGAGAAGACTGTTGTGGATGATGCAATTGTAATCGAAGAAAACGACCTTAGTGTAAAAGTTGAGGTTTACGAAAATTTGGCAATAGGTAAGAAATTCAGACTCGGAAGCGTATTTTTTGTACAGAGTAGTGCCGAATTAAAGCCACAGTCCTATCCGCAATTGGATAAACTAATTCGTACTTTAAAACTAAATCCTAAATATAAAATCGAAATCACAGGTCATACTGATAATGTGGGCGATGCACGCCAAAACTTGTACCTTTCGGAGCTAAGAGCCAGAAAAATTGCCAATTATATTTTCAATGGGGGCATATCCCAAGACCGAATTAGGTATATAGGTAAAGGACAAGAAGAGCCGATTTCGTCTAACGATACCGAAGATAATAGAAGTAAAAACCGAAGAGTTGAATTTGTAGTTCGTGATTCGTGGTGAAAATAAAAGGGAAACATCACAGTGCTTCCCTTTTTTAATCTTGCACAGTCGCTCTACGAAGTCGGTCATTGATGGCTCTACCAAGGTCTATTTCTGGTAAGTATTCGCCGTAAATAAGGTCAATATCCATTGCATCTAATTTTCTTAAATAAGAAAAAAGATTTTTTGCAGCTTCGGCGAAGTCGCCTTTGGGTGAAAGTAAAAGTTGATTTTCGGTCGGAATACCAGCTAAATAATTTTTAAATCCCAAGAATGCAATTCTTTCGTTTAATTGCATTTCTTCTGAAATTACAAATTTTTTTCGAGGCGAATAATGGCTCTTTAGCATCCCCGGAGCTTGGGGGTTAGAAGTTGAATGTGCCTCACTACGAACATCTCCAACTACTTCTTCAATCAATTCTATTGCTAATCCACCTTTTCGATAAACAACAACTTCATCATCAACGAAGCCAATAATGGTAGATTCGATACCGACATTACATTCTCCTCCATCCAAAATATATTTTATTTTATCTCCAAGTTGTGCTTCAACGTGCAGTGCTGTTGTTGGCGAAATATAACCAAAAGGGTTTGCACTCGGTGCGGCAAGTGGGAACTCAAGACTATTTAAAAGTTTCAGCGTTAATGGATGATTAGGTATTCTGACGGCAACATTATCCAAACCCGAAGTTACTAAATCAGGAATAATACTTTTTTTGGGCAATAGTAGCGTCAAAGGCCCCGGCATAAATTTTTGGGCAAGAACTATGGCTTTGAGAGGTACTTCGGTTACAAAGTCTGAAATCCTATCGATTGAAGATGTATGAATGATAAGTGGGTCGAAAGTAGGACGGTTTTTAACTTCAAAAATCTTGGTAACTGCATCAACATCAAGTGCATTTGCGGCTAATCCGTAAACAGTTTCGGTCGGGATACCAACAACATCGCCATTGTTCAGAACTTCAATTGCAAGTTCAATATTTTTATCAATTATTGCCATTTATAATTCAATCTCAAAATATGCCACATCGTCTTGTGGATTAAAATTGTAGGGCTGGGTTTCGATAAAGCCCAATTTTTGGTAAAGTTTATTAGCCGAAACTAATCTTCTTAGTGTATCGAGTTTCATCAATTTGTAGCCTTTAGTCCGAGCTTCGTCCATTAGTTTTTCGGCTAAAGCCCTACCTAACCCAAAACTTCGGTATTCTTCTCTCACAAAAAGTCTTTTCATTTCGCAAACTTCATCCTCTAATTTCCAAAGTGCCACAACTCCGGCTTCTTTACCATTTACTTTTGCCAAAAGAATAGTTCCATCTGGTTCAGCGTATTTGTGTGGTAATTTTGAGAGTTCTTCTTCGATGCCTTGAAAACCCAAATCAATCCCCAAACCATTGATGTACTCTCTAAACAAAACTTTGACTACTTCAATTTCGGCCTTAGTTGATGCTTTGTATATCTGAATTTCATTCATTGGCGTTAAAATCATAACCTACTTTCATCAAGGTAAGTCCTTCGGGTGGTACTGCTCTTCCTGCATTGTTTCGGTTTTTTGAACAGATTATTTCTTCAAACTCATTTAAAGAAATCTTTTTGAGTCCAACCTCAATCAAGGTGCCGACAATTGCCCTAACCATTCCTCTCAAAAAACGGTCGGCTTTGATATTGAACAGCAAAAAATCATCTTGTCGTTCCCAAAAGGCGTATTCAATTTTGCAATTGAAAGTGTAAACATCCGTATGAACTTTGCTAAAACACTGAAAATCGGTGTATTCTTGCAGAATAAGTCCAGCCTGATTCATCAATTCTAAATCAAGATGAGTTTTGTAATGATAAGATGTTTCATACCAAAACGGATTTTTATTCTGCATAATTCGATATTGGTAAACCCTAAATTTAGCATCAAATCGAGCATGAAAATCTTGATTAACCTTAAATATTCGCTTAATTGCAATTGATTTGGGAAGAATTGCGTTAAGTTGAAAAACCAATTTCTCAAGTTTTTTTACATCAAGTTCAAAATCAATTTCAAAATGAGCAAATTGTTGTAAACAATGCACACCAGTATCGGTTCGGCTGCTTCCGACAATTTGAATTTTGGATTTAAACAACGTACTTAAAGCATCCTCAATATTTTGCTGAACCGACGAAGCATTAGGTTGAGACTGCCATCCGTGAAATTCAGTACCTTTGTAAGCGAGTTCTATCAAATATCTCATTGTGCAAATTTAAAACTATTGTTTTATTAAATAAAATATGGAAAGGGTATTGAAGAAATTAAAATCTGACTTAACTATCACTTCAGTTGTTTATATTGCTCTTGTTTTTGCTACTTCTTTTTTTCTTTGGTTGCCAAATCGTGGTTTGTCGAGAATTATCAATCAAATTCCTATTGCATTTATTCTGTTATTTTATGGGACTTATGTAAAACGCCCTTACAAAGTTTCGGACTATATATCAATAATCATTTTGTGTTGCTCGCCGGTTTTCCAACTAATGGCACATATCTTGGTTAATTCAAAACAACAAGAAATTGCGGCTGTATTAGACATTGTATTTATTTTGATAATTCACTCTTTGCTAATTGTATTATTTAGGTTTGAAGGTGGGGTTGCAATCACTGGAAAAAAGAATGATTTGAAGACAACCTTTCCGATTCTGGTTGTAATGATATTGCTCTTTGGGATAATCCTGATGAATAATATTCCTACTCAATTCGTAATTGTATTTGTGTTGTTTATCGGACTAATATTAGTGCTTACCGCAACATTTATTAATCGGAGAGTTGAACAAATCGCAAAAAAGATAAGTAGCGTTGGTTTATTAGGAATCATTAGCTGCGACTATATAGCTTTATATTCTAAAGCTGTTGATAAATTTCCGTATTCTTTTGAAATATACCGAGCATTATATTTCATAGGAATTTATCTGATTATTACAGGTTCGCTGATAAACACTGAATTAAATCTCTCTAAAAAATCAAAATCTAAAGATTTGCATATAAGGGTATAAACACTTAGTTTTGGACGATTATCAACCCTAAAATATAAATTATGAAACTAACTACAAGACTACAATTAATGCTAATGATGTTCCTGATGTTTGTAACTTGGGGAGCTTGGTACGGACAGATGGGTAAATACCTTTTTGTAGAACTCAAGGCCACGGGAGACCAAATCGGGAATGCTTACACAACTTTCTCAATTGCTTCAATCATTGCTCCTTTCTTTGTAGGATTGATTGCTGACCGATATTTTTCAGCCCAAAAAGTAATGGGAGTACTGAATCTACTTGGTGCAGTAATTTTATACTTTCTTACACTCAATACCGACGCCGACGCATTTTTTTGGTATATTTTGGCTTACACCCTGACTTTTGCACCAAACTTAGCTTTGTCGAGTTCGATTGCAATGAATCAGATGGCAAACCCCGAAAAGGAATTTCCATCAATTAGAGTTATGGGAACCATCGCATGGATAGTTATCACAAATTTAATTGGATTCTATGGAGTCGGTGATAAAGTTACGATATTTCAAATTTCGATGGCAACCTCAAT
>JALOLV010000130.1 GCA_025455785.1 Spirosomataceae bacterium
TCTAATTCTTCAACCGCCATCTTTTTGATTGAAGCGATTTTTTCATAAACACTTTTTATCGAAATCTCCACATCGTCTGTTTCGATAAATAGCTGATTTAGAGGAATTTCACTTACGACTTTTGCCGCATTTGAATCATCCTCTAAAACCGCCGCTCCGATTGATAAATAAAAACCTTTTTCGATTAATTGTTTGGCAATTTGCTCGTTTTGGTTGAATCCATGAACAATCATGGGTACTTTGGGTCGGATGATTTTCTTAATTGAGACCAATTCACTAAAACACCTGACACAGTGAATGATAACGGACTTTCGTAAATCTTCGGCAATACGAATCTGTTTGATGAATACTTCTTCTTGGAGTTGTAGATTCGGCCCTTTGAGCCTATCGAGTCCGCACTCGCCAATTAGCCTAACTAATTGACTTTTAGATAGTTCGGCTAATTTATCAAGCTGCAGTTGATAATTGAGTTCATCAATAAACCACGGATGGATTCCGAGCGAAATCGGCTCAGTCTCGGATTCTAAACCAAAATTGTCGATATTTTCTTCACCACAAGGAATCGTCTGGTTAAAAATTATCTGTTCGCCATCTTGTTTTATTCGATGGTGGGTATGTATATTTAGCAACATCTTTTTGTGTATTTTGCCCCCAAAATTAAAACAAGAATACAATAAACTACATTTATCCGACAAAACTCCATGAAAATTACTTTTAAATGCGTGCCTTTTGAGCAACTTTCGCTGACCGAACTCTACAAAGCCATGGCTCTCCGCCAAGAGGTCTTTGTGGTTGAGCAGAATTGCCCCTTTGTCGATGCCGACGGCAAAGACCCTTTAGCGTGGCACTGCATGGGATTGGACGAAAACGGAGAATTGATGGCCTACACACGTCTTTTTGACTTGAGTGTTTACTATAACGGCTACACCTCTATCGGTCGAGTGGTGTCGTCGTCGAAAGCACGAGGAACAGGAATAGGAAAGCTGTTGATGCAAAAATCTATTGAGTATTGTACCGAACTTTTTGGGAATCGACCGATAAAAATCGGAGCCCAAAAGTATTTAGAACAGTTCTACGAATCATTCGGTTTTAAATCAACGGGCGAAGATTACATCGAAGACGGGATATTGCACACCTACATGATAAGAGATGTATCCGTTTGATAACTTTTTACTGTAAATGACTTGACCTACAAACCCAAAATTATTTTTTTTTGTTTTATTTGAGTTCGGATAACATCTGATTTTCAGAGAGTTGTCTGACATAGCTTTCCTAATCTACGATAAAACGATGCCCCAAACAGTAGATTAGCATACATTTTGTACTTCTGAGGATGGAAACCCCAAAAAACAGAAGTCATGATGTCCCCAAATTTTGACTCACAGTTTCTCGAATCAAATCGTTCGATTGGAGACCCTGTGGCTGACCGTGTAGTTTATGAATTATTGAAGACGAAAGGTCATAATTATTTAAGAGAATTGATGCCCTTTTTGGGCGATTTCAGAAACGTTGACTACTACTCGCAAGACCCAATTTTGCAGGCGTATTTCAATCAGAATTCAGTACTACCCACTTGGGCCGACCTCAAGCGAATTGATAACGCGTGCAATCTCTTCAAATCCTATTTCATTCCAATCGGAATGGCCTTAGGCTGCTATGCTTTACCGTATTGCTACCTCGCTGCCGATGGGGCACAGGTGCTGCATCTTTCGAGAAGAATCAAAGACGATACCACCAAGCGTATTATGGAAACCTCAGATTTTGTGAATGGGGTATTGGATAAAAACGATTGGTACAATGGCAAAAATCTCATCAGAATACTGAAAGTCAGGCTCCTGCACGCGATGATTCGTGGATTTGCCAGCCAAAGCAAGCAATGGCAAGCCGAGTGGGGGCTGCCCATCAACCAAGAAGATATGGCAGGTACTAATCTGGCGTTCTCGTATATTTCGATAACAGGTTTGAGGAAAATGGGGTATCGGATTTCGACCCAAAAGCAAGAAGACTATATTCATACATGGGCGGTGATTGGTGCTATCCAAGGGATTCGCACCGAGCTACTACCCCAGAACCTCGAACAATCTATGCTGCTGGATAAACAAATTGCAAGAAGGCTTTTTAAAGAATCGGAGGTTGGCAAAGACCTAATGAAATCGCTCATTAGAGGTTTGCAAGAGATTAAGCCATATCCGATTATCAAAAATTTACCCATCGCACAAGCCAGAATCTTATTGGGCAATGAGTACGCCAAAATGCTTGGTCTGCCCCGTTATCGTTTTGAGGAAGGCCTCATAAAAACCATGACTTATATGAACAGCGGCTACAATGCAATCAAAGACTTCTTTAAGTTGCAAAACAATCGATTTGTGATTGCGATAGAGAATTTCTTTTACCATAATATTTTGGCAACGCATATTCACGAAACAAACCCTGCTTGATGTAGGCTACGACTTTTGTAGATTAACGCGAGTTATGGATTAGCTTTCCTCTTAAATATTTGATTATTAGCCTATTACAGTCTTATGTATTTCTAAAGTATGCTTTTGTTGAATACAATTATTGGAGAATACATAGAAATTATTTGTAGAACACGCCGAGGCGGGTCCTTACGGTATTTTCATTGAAGAAATGTCTATCAGTCAGAAAACTATACCATAGCTCACGTTAGATTACGAAAAAATAAAGAGAAAAATCCATGACACGGCTCGGAGTTTTATCATCAGAGCTGTCGCTTTTATTGCAGCACGATTCACAATCAAAGATAATCCAAAAATAAAAACATTCTACCAGTTACTTACCTCTCGCCAGTTATCGCATCGCTCTTGATGGCATCAGCGTGATTGTCATCCTCTATGATTTGATAAATTATCCCCAATAATCATACATTGTACCCGTAAATGGCTTAACTTGACGGGCAAATAGTGTCGGCTGCCGATAAATTACCAGAAAAACATACAACCTAAAACCTTATTTGGTCGTTTGTATGAAAAGAAGCATCACGACTCACATGATAAGCCGTTCTGTACTTATGAAGAGCATTTTTACGATAATCATACTACTGATAAGTTTTTCGCAATCAATCGCCTCAGTAGGAGACTCGATTGTAGTAAACATCGGCAATCGTAAGCGTTTTATTATTTACGGCGAATCAAAACAAGACCTCAAAGATTTTGAGAAATACGACTTGAATAAGATAATCCGACAGATGAATCTCGAACTCGAAAACATGCCAACCGATGTCAAACGCATGGTTATCAGAGATTTTGACGGTAATACTTACAATAAACGCACCGAGAGACAGATTAAACAAGACAGCCTCGCCCAACTCCGTAAAAATCAGCAATACACAACCAAATGGCAGCATTTTATTAACACCTATTATCTCAATCTTTCTTTTGGGTTGTCATCGGTCAATAAAACAGTGAGAGATACGTACATCAATCGCCCCGACGAACCCTATTATTACACAGCCGAGCCGTTTTTTTACCGTCGGGCAAGCTCGCCATTGATTGGGATTTCGATACATCGACAGGAGGTTACATACAGAGGATACCGCAAAAAAGTTTTCTTTAAATACGGATTAGACCTAAGCTGGCAGTTTTTAGACCAGCAAATCAAGCAACATAACTTTTGGGCAACCCAACAAAACCCACGAATTTCTCCTAAAATAGATACACTTTATACATTCAGGCCCCGAGCAGATAATAAAGGATACGACCGTGAAGACTACAACGGTACGAGTTCTTCATTGCGGAATGTGTATTCACCAACCGACCAGTCGCTCTTGTATGCCAATCTCGAATTAATACCTACGATAAGTTTTTATAATCGAAAAAACCTCCAGACTTTCTCTTTTGGGTTAGGCGGTTACATCGGTACGCTACTCACGGGTAGTAGTAAGTCCTATGTTTTACGTAAAGATAAGGTTTCGCAAAACCTCAACGAGAGTCGGTTTCCGTATATGACCAAAGACAATCCGCTGCGTTATGGGGTTACGCTTGTGGCAGGCTACAAGATATTTCACGTTTTTCTACAAACCGACATCAATAACATTTTTAGGAAGGACGACCGCCGCTGGTCGCAAAATCTCACTACCTTTGGGCTTTTATTGGGCAAATGAGTAATTGTATCGAATTTCTCGATGATTCTGAACCTATTGAGTATTACCCTAAAATATTGGCTATCAATACTTTATAACGTATAAATCTAAGTGCAAGATATGAATTAGTTTATATTATTTGTTAATGGTTAATAGTTGGGATAATACTAATAATCAGACAATTATGAATTTCGATTAACTGTTAACTATTTTCGATTAACCACTTATCCAGATTAATACTACACCATTATTTGTCTGAAAAAGAATGTATTTATGCTTTACCTCGGTTTAGGAACAAATATCGGCGATAGACTACACAACCTGCAAACGGCTCGCGAGTTGATTAATCGGCAAATGGGCAAAATCATTATCGAATCGAGCATCTACGAAACCGCCGCTTGGGGCTTGACCAACCAAGGGGCTTTTCTGAACCAAGCCATTGCTGTAAAAACAAGGCGTTCGCCCGACAATCTCCTCAAAATTTTACTGCAAATCGAAAAGCAAATGGGTCGAATCCGTGAAATCAAATGGGGGCCACGCATCATCGACATTGACATTTTGTATTATGGCAATCAAATCATCGAAACGGCCGATTTGACAATTCCGCATCCATTTATCCAAGAACGCAAATTTGTACTGGCTCCACTGACCGAAATCGCACCTGACTACATTCATCCCAAAAACAAAAAAACTAATTTAGTTTTGCTGAATGAATGTAGCGACGAATCCGAGATTCAGAAAATCGCAGAAGGTTAAAACTTCAAATCGGGACGTTTTTTCTTGCGTTCGACATCAATGTGGTCAGCATCGCCAATCAAAAACCCGAATGGCTTTGTAGGTTCATAATTATCAAAAATCACTTTAATTATCGCCGTAAGCGGTAGTGCCAAGACCAAACCACTGATTCCCCAAAGATTACCAAAAAGAATCAAAACGATGATTGCCGCCATCGAATTAATACTTACCTTCGACCCCACGATGTAGGGTGTTATGAAATTACCTTCGAGCAATTGCACCCCACCAAAAATTGCCGCCACCCCCACGGCATGAATCGGCGATTTGGTAATCAAAGCCATCATAATTGGCAGAATGGCCCCAATCGCGATTCCGATATAAGGCACAAGTACCAATACCGCCGCAAAAAATCCGAAGAAAATGGCGTGGTCGATACCGATTATCCAAAGCCCAACGGTATTCAGCGTGCCGATGATTCCGACCACAATCAATAGCCCTACAACGTAATCTATCACAACTGTTTTGACCTGACGCAATACCACATCAATGCGTGGGTGGCTCACACTACTAAACAATTTGTATAAGAAAACTCTCAGAAAATCTCGGTAGAGCAAAAGCAGAAAAATATAGAGCGGAATCAAGGTCAGGTTTCCTAAGAAATTAGTCGTTGTCGAGAGCGTATTCGTAAACAGATTACTATTATTTTTTAAGAATTCGGTCAAATACTTCTGCCCTTCGGCATTTTGTTTGGTTCGGCTAATGTGAAAATTACGCCGAATAAATGTTTGAATATCCCGATACCATACCTCCGATTTCTCCTGCAATTGTGGCAAAATCTCCTCTAAACTAATAATTTGGGCATAAATTAGATAGAAGAACCCAGCCAAGATACCAAGTGTAATGATGATTGTCAGGGTAATTGAAATACCCCTCGGAATCCCCCAACGTTCTAAACGTTGCGTGAGCGGAAGTAACAGTAGGGCCAATAAAACGGCGTAAATGAGCGGTACAATTACATCTTTGAGGATGTATAGCCCATAAATTATTATCACTAAAGAGATAAGCGTGTAAGCAAGGCGAGTATTAAAAGGCGTTTGTCGAGTGTACATTGGTTTTGGATTTTGTGCGTCCAAAGTTAGTGTTTTTGATAATTATATCGAAATTTTAAATTTAAGTTATAGGCATAAACCAATTTTAGTTAATATTACAAACTTTGCACATAATCCAAAATGAAAAAACAAACCTCTACCCTACTCGGTGCTGCGTTCTTGATGGCTACTTCGGCAATTGGTCCGGGTTTTCTGACCCAAACGACGGTCTTTACCGAACAGCTTTTATCGAGTTTCGGCTTTGTTATTCTGCTTTCGGTCATTCTCGATATTGTCGCTCAACTAAACATTTGGCGGGTACTGACGGTCAGTAAATTAAGGGCCCAAGATTTGGCCAATCAGTTGTTTCCGTCGCTGGGTTATCTATTGGCTGGGCTAATAGTCTTGGGTGGATTGGCCTTCAATATCGGCAATATTGCAGGTGCAGGTTTGGGAATGAATGTGTTTTTGGGGATTGATGTCCATCTCGGGGCAATCATCAGTGCGGGTTTGGCCATTATTTTGTTTTTATCGAAAGAAATAGGAAAAGCAATGGATACATTCGCTAAAATTTTAGGGTTTTTGATGCTGGTATTAATTTTATACGTGGGTTTTATATCGAATCCGCCCATTGCCGAGGCCATTCAGCACACAATTATTCCTCAAAAATTTGACGCCTTGGCAACCATAACGCTTGTCGGCGGAACGGTCGGCGGATACATCACTTTTGCCGGAGCTCACCGCCTCATTGATGCCGGAATCGTGGGCGAAGAAAATCTTCCACAGATAAACCGCAGTGCCACAACGGGCATCTTGATAACCGCCACAATCAGATTCATGCTATTTTTGGCAACACTCGGAGTTGTTTCGGCAGGATTGGCACTCAGCAAAGACAATCCACCAGCGTCAGTTTTTCAATTAGCGGCAGGTACTTTGGGTTATAAACTTTTCGGTGTCGTCATTTGGGCGGCAGCCATTACATCGGTGGTGGGTGCGGCATATACTTCGGTATCGTTTTTGAAGACCTTTCATCCGTTTTTTGAGAAAAACCAATCAAAAATCATCATCGGATTCATCATTTTTTCGAGTGTTATCTTCTTACTAACTGGCAAGCCCGTCAAAACTTTGGTAGTGGTGGGTACACTCAACGGATTCATTTTGCCGATTGGTCTCGCTATTATTTTAATAGCAAGTACCAAATCAAAACTGATAGGTAGCTATAAACATTCAATATTTCTAAACATTTTAGGCTGGTTTGTTGTACTTTTAATGACAGCAATGGCAATCAAGGCGTTTGTATAAACACACAAAATAAAAATGACCAAAGCACAAAAAATCGTTATCATATTAGGGTTATTCTGCTGGGTGGCAATCGGCTGGATGATTTACGTTAATTACTACGCCACTAAGCCAATTCCAAAACCCAAGCCCGATAATTTTCCAGATACAAAACTGCCACAATACCGAGCCGTCAAGGTATTCTCGAAGCTCGGGCCAGTAAAAATATACATCAAGCGAGACTCTGTTCACAAAATCTCAATCCATAAATCATACCACCCATTTAGCAAATACGAAGTCAAGAACGATACCCTCAATCTTTGGCTCGAAAACGTGCCGCAAGACCAACGTAAAAAGGTACAAAGGAGCATTTATTTGTTTGTTAAAGAATTAGATTTTATCGATGTCGAAGCAGGCGAAACCATCATAACGGGGTTTCACGGGGGCAAAATCTCAGCCATCAACCGCAGCGGCTACTTGCGTTTTTGGCATAATTACTTCGACGAAATCAAGTTATCCTCGGCGGGGGTTTGCAATTTCAGGTTGGAGCAAGATAACGCCTGCAAAAAACTGGAGGTTTTTCTGAGCAATCGTAGCAAACTGACGGCAAATATTCAAATTTTGGACTCTTTTTCGCTCGAAGCAGGCCGAAAATCCGAAGTGAATATTGCTAATTATAACAAATCAAAACTCAAAAAATTTGTTTGGGATGTACCCCTCGAAGAAGCCCTAAAATAAAAATTCTTAGATTTTATTTGGTAGTAAAAAACATTCATCGTAATATTGCGATGTATTTATGATATTAGTTGATGGGAGTTACAAAAACAGAAGTATTTACGGCCGAACAAAACCGCATAGCAGATTTAGCAAAAGCCTTGGCTCACCCCGCCCGAATTGCGATTTTATCGGTTTTGGCTAAACGAAAAGCCTGTATTTGTAACGATATTGTCGAAGAATTGCCACTCTCTCAAGCAACCGTATCTCAACACCTAAAAGAACTGAAACGTATCGGTATCATAAAAGGTGAAATCGACCCACCTCGGGTTTGCTATTGTATCAATGAGGATACGTGGCAAGAGGCTCAGGAAGTATTCAGTAAAATGTTTTCCGATTACCTTAAATGTTGTTGAGCTTAGGCTCAATATTTTTTAAATCAAATCATCGTAATATTACAATGAATTTTATCAAAATCTCCAGCCAAAACTTTGAAGAAGCAATTAAATTGCTCAAAATCAACCATTTACCAACCGATGACATCGACGAAAATGTAGAATTATTCGGCATTTTTGAAGACAATAAACTCATTGCAACCGCCGGCCTCGAAAAATATGGGTCAATCGGGTTGCTACGC
>JALOLV010000506.1 GCA_025455785.1 Spirosomataceae bacterium
ATCAATATTTTCATTATGATGCGAGACATCAATTCCGTGCAGTTCGTATTTTGTCGGGAGTCGGATTCCGTATTCAGAAACGAATTTCCATTTTTGTCCGTCCAAAACATAAACCGGATAAAGTAAGATTAGAAATATTACAAAGAAGATATAGGCAACCTTCCAGCGAAAGATGTGATTGAATACTTTGGTATATAACGAAACTTTCTTCTTTTGGCGTCGCATGACGAGATTCCTCAATAGCTATTGTTTTTGATTGAACAGATAGCAAATATCATGCAAAAATAACGGATTTTATCGAGAAATGTTTTGAAGTTGTGCAGATTAAATTGCCGTTTTTTTTGTGTGTATCAACTTTCTTGATTCCAGAAATACAAAGAGACCAACCCCAAAACTCCCCATAAACTCCAATCGAATGCAGCAGTATTGTGAATCGGAATATTTAAACCGTAAACCGCATAAATGGCAGAACCCAAAGAACCAAAAAGCACGATGGCCAAGCCAAGCAAATAGGCTTTTACGACTTTTGAATCATTGGATTTTCGGATTGTAAGTCCTGTAAAGTTGAATCCGAGATGTAAGAAACCAAAAAAACGCATAAGGTTTACTTCAGTAATATTTTTAGGTTCACCTCCGAAAAATTTTACTGCTTCGTCTGGGAGAATTGTCATTGATAAACCGAGTAAAAATCCGTAGATAACTACGATGAGAATGAATGTTTGACGAGACATGACTAAGGAGTTTTGATGTTAATTTGAGCAGTTATTTTTTTGTAATCCCCCCTTCTGTATAAGACGAGAGAGAAAATTATTCCAGAGCAAGTCTGGCATGGCTCATCTTCTGAAAGTGGCCATACCAGACTGATTATTGGACCAGCTAAAACCTTTTCAGAAAAGCAAAGTCTTAGAAAGCTGCTTTTTCGGCCTTACCGCATTTATTACGGATGATACATCGCCAGATTTCCCATGCTGCTAACCCTACAAAAACTGCAATGGCTACGATTTTCCACCACGGAATGTTGTCAACTGCTCCTCTGTCTTCCGAACTTCTCAATTTGTTTAGTTCTTCTACTTTCTTTTGTAGGTAGGCAATTGTTTGCTCCGGACTCTTAGAGCATTCGCTTAGAGTTTCATCCAATACTTTTAGCAACTTATCTACATCTACGGGCTTTATTTCTAAATCCTCGAAAAAAACTAAAAGTTCTGACCTAAAATCGTCTGCTTTGAAGGTGTATTTTTTGTCGAGTTTTAAAGTATTTTGAAATTGCTTTAACTCGGCTGAGGCAATTTTTAGGCATTTTAACCCTTTTGTATTATTACGAGTTCCATTGAGACTATATACGTTTTTTAGAGAATCTACACTTGTTTTGCTGCGGCTTCGGTCTCTTTTTCTGAATTCTAATTCTGAAATACCAAAGAATGATATTGAATTAGTAAAACCTTCAACAAACTCATTTAGGTTGGATTCTTCCTGATAGTTGAATGAATTACGAAATGGCAAGCTCATCAATAAAAAATCTAAGTTTGCTTTATGCTCTCTTGTTAATATTTCGTTTCTCATCTTATTAAATTTTTGTTGATAAATAAATTGAAATGACCTCCTTAAGACCATGATGGGTCTGTTGGCAATAGTTCTTAATATTTTGGACTGAGGGTTATTAATTCCCTTTGCATAATTTATTCAGGTATAACAAGTGTTACCACATCTTGCTGGCTCTAAATGCTCATTTGTTGATACAACACACCCAATTTGGGCGTGTAGAAAGATATTCGTAGTAGAAACTCTTTTTGATAGTAAAAATCATTTTTTGACTACCATTAAGGGTTTCTCAGCTTCCAATCATCGCACTTGCCTGCTGAATTGAATTTTTGAGACATTTTTGAGGGCGTCCATAAACATCCTAAATTCGGCGGGTGTTGTCCATCCCGGTTTTTTGATGTTTAGCAAAATCTCTTTTTCTTGTTTTTCGGTAAAGCTCAATTTCTTTAAACTTTTATTGAGCTTAGTGATTTCGACTTCGACTAACTTGATGTCGTGTTCCATGGTATAAATATTTATAGTTTTCATGACTACTCTATTAAAGGCTTTTCGTCTTACGCCGTTTTAAAACTTTTATCAATTCGCAACACTAATCATTCGCCAACGCTGCACAGCACCATCATAAATAAGCGTACAGCCACCATTATTCGTGATAGTTACATTAGTAGCTGTATAGGTAATAATTCTGTTAGCTGCAGTTGAGCCAGCGTGTTCATTTACGAGTGTTATGGAAGTACCTTGCCTTGGATATACGTACAGTATCATACCATCTACGCCATCAGCAATACTATTGATTGTTTCGCTACCACCTCCATTTGGGGCAGGAAGAGTAGGGTCTGCTACACTAATTACTGATGCACCATTTCTATTCAAGTTACTAACCCCACCATTGCCAGCGAGTAAAATCTTCTTTTTCAAGGCAAAATCACCATCTACATGAAGTTTGGCGGTGGGAGAAAAATTGCCAATACCAACATTGCCGTCATGGCTGATTGTCATTCTATCTCGGCGAGAAGTTGTACCATTTGGGGTTGTTCCAAAAACTATTTGCGAGCCATTTGCTATTGTTGTCCAATTTTCAG
Source organism: Spirosomataceae bacterium (assembly GCA_025455785.1). Classification (GTDB taxonomy): domain Bacteria; phylum Bacteroidota; class Bacteroidia; order Cytophagales; family Spirosomataceae; genus JALOLV01. Next base: position 2,622 of record JALOLV010000506.1, read on the forward strand.
TAGTTTTAAATATAATTGCACCACTTGAAATACCTGTAAATGCTGCCCCAGTGTAACCTCTCCCGCCTAATAATAGTAGATTTGAACCATTCGTTACAGCAGAAGGGGTAGATGGAGTACCATTTGCTTGGCGACCAACAATGATAGGGTAAGTACCTCCTCCGCCTGCATATCTTGTCGCCATTATATCCTCATTACCTGACGAATTTGAATTTTGTAAAGTATTTGGAGTTAGTGTTATACTCTGAGCAAAAGTCACTGCCGAAAGGTTAATAAATAGAGTTGAGAGAATAAGTTTTTTCATTGTTTTATAGTTTTAAAATTATACACTTCAAATTTTATTATTAATTAAAAGAAAATTGTAGGTATTCGATTTAACGGTATAGTTTTCGATTTATCGGTCGGTTAGGTTGTTCGTAGCTGTAGGTATTCTTTTAGCCTCGTACGTTTTCTTCTCGAAACAATAACCTTGTGGTTATCTGCCATTTGTACAGTATTTGTAGCCTCGTGTAGGTACTTTACACATTTTAGATTGACCATATACGATTTATGAGTTCGATAAAATTCATAGGGTAGAAACCTCCCTTCGAGGGTTTTGAGTGGAGTAGCCACAATGGTTTTACGTCCATTAGCAAAATAGACAACAGTGTAGTTTATTTCGGCTTGAAGCATCACGACCTCAGCAGGGTTCACTTCTTGGCGTCCACCGATTGAGATGTATTGAGCAGTATTCATGGTGAGTAAAGTTTATTGGTTTGAATCGTTTTGTGCGGTTAGTCGGTAAACCTCAAAGCAACACAAACACTCCGCCGAAGAAATTTTATAAATACTTTGTTTTTTGGATTAAAATTCTTTCTTTTGAATATCCCTACCTTTATGCCTAAATCTTTCGATGACCTTTTTTAATAGAAAATCTGCTGATAATGAACTCATTAAAGGTATTCGTGCGGGCGGAACTCAACGGCGATACTTTGAGAATTTGCTTTACGACAAATATTCTTACCTTATCAGAGATGCTACTCGAAAGCATAAAATCGAAGAAGAAGATGCCTCTATGGCGTATTCGGATGCTATCCTGACTGGTATCGAAAACATTGCATCGGGGCGTTTTGAAGGGCGTTCGGAGCTAAAAACGTACATTTTTCAAATTTTTTATAATAAATGTGTTGATGTTATTCGCCGAAATACGACTAAAGACACATACCG
>JALOLV010000131.1 GCA_025455785.1 Spirosomataceae bacterium
TGAATTAACCGACCAAAAATGCCGCAAAAAAGCAATTTTGGAGCAATTGGTTATTGTAATGTCGCCTTATGCACCACATATCACCGAAGAACTTTGGGAAGTTTTGGGCAATGAAACAGGTAGTTTAACAAAACAACCATTCCCGATTTTTGAGCCAAGTTATTTAATCGAAGATTCGTTTGAATATCCGATTTCGATAAATGGAAAAGTTCGTAATAAAATAACTTTTGCTGCCGATATGAGTTCAGAAGAAATCGAAAAGGCTGTTCTTACCGACGAAGCGGTCATCAAATGGCTCGAAACGAAGCGGTCATCAAATGGCTCGAAGGTAAACCTGTAAAAAAAGTGATTGTTGTACCGAAAAGAATCGTAAATGTTGTAATATAAACGCAAAAAAGGCTTGTCCAAGTGGACGAGCCTTTTATTCTTAACCTAAAACACAATGAAACATTTATAGTCCTATTGTATATCTATATAACGTTACACCTGTATTTTTTGTTTATCCAAATATTCCATTAAGTCTATGAAAAGATTGATTTTATCTATTCTAATAATACTAACTCTCATCGATTGTACCCAAAAGAGTATTCCACAAAATACATTGGTAACTAATAACATCTTTGAGTTCTTCAAATATAAAGAAGGTAGAAAACCTAATATTTCGGCTCATCGTGGAGGCGGCGACTACCCGGGTTATCCAGAAAACTGTATCGAATCGTTTGATTTTATCGCAAAACAAATGCCCGTAATTATCGAATGCGACATCGAGATTTCTAAAGATTCGGTTTTGTTTATGATGCACGATAATTCGCTCGACCGAACAACAACTGGCAAAGGTAAAATGCTCTCGATGAATTGGGTAGATTTTAAGAATGTAAAATTGAAAGACAATTCAGGTACGCTTACGAACTTCGAGATTCCGACTTTAGACCAAGTTTTAGAATGGGGACGCAACCGAGTAATATACACTTTAGATGTAAAAAGAAATACACCATACGAAAAGGTTATCGAAGCGGTAAGAAAACACAAAGCTCAAAATTATTCAGTAATAATAACTTATGATGTTAATCAAGCTAAAATAGTCTATGAATTAGACCCTAATCTTTTGATTTCGGTAACAATTCGAGACATGAAAGAATATGAAAGATACCGTGAGGCTGGAATCCCTGATAAAAATATGGTTGCATTTATCGGAACTCGCGAACCAAAGAAGGAATTCTGCGATTTCTTGCATCAAAAAGGAATCTGTACTATATTGGGTACTCTTGGAAACCTCGATAAAATGGCGGCGGCAAAAGGTAATTTTCTATACGCTGAATGGGTAAAAAATGGTGCAGATATTCTATCGACCGACCGTGCATTCGAGGCCTACAAAGCAATTTCAAAATAAATTTATACCCTAAACATCTATTTTATCACTTCATGTGATTTACAAAAATGAAAAAAACACTTCTAACAATCTCCTTAGCAAGTATCAGCTTGTTGATGAATGCCCAATCGGCATTAAAACCCAAAATTGCAACAATGGCCGATGCAATTCAGCCCAAATTAGTTGAATGGCGTCGTGATTTTCACCAAAATCCAGAATTGGGTAACCGTGAGTTTAGAACTGCCAAAATCGTTGCCGACCACCTTCGTTCGCTCGGTATAGAAGTACAAGAAAAAGTTGCTTTTACGGGCGTTGTAGGCATCTTGAAAGGTGGAAAACCCGGACCATGCGTTGCACTCCGTGCCGATATGGATGGCTTGCCAGTAACCGAAAGGGTCGATGTACCGTTTAAATCTACGGTAACTACCGAATTTAACGGCCAAAAAACTGGTGTGATGCACGCTTGCGGACACGACACCCACGTGTCAATCTTAATGGGTGTAGCCGAAGTGTTAGCCAGTATGAAATCTGAATTGAAAGGTACGGTTAAGTTTGTTTTTCAACCTGCCGAAGAAGGTGCCCCTGCTGGTGAGAAAGGTGGTGCAGCTTTTATGGTTGAGCAAGGTGTTCTCGAAAATCCAAAAGTTGATGCTATTTTTGGTCTTCATATCAATTCACAAACCGAAGTTGGGCAAATTACTTTCAAACCCGGCTCGACAATGGCAGCAGTTGATTGGTTTTCGATAAAAGTGAAAGGCAAACAAACACATGGGGCTGCTCCGTGGTCGGGGGTTGACCCAATCGTTACGGCGGCTCAGATTGTTACTGGCTTACAAACTATTGTTAGTAGAAACGTGTCATTGACCGATGGAGCGGCAGTTGTTACTGTTGGTGCTATCCACGGTGGAATTCGTCAAAATATTATCCCCGAAGAGGTCAATATGATTGGTACAATCCGTACTTTGGACGAAAAACACCACGAATTAATTCATAAAAGAATCAACGAAGTGGCAACCAATATCGCCGAAAGTGCTGGTGCAACTGCCGAGGTTAAGATTGATGTTCTTTATCCAATTACATTTAACGATTTAGAACTAACCAAGAAAATGGTTCCAACTCTTCAAGGTATAGCTGGTGTTGAGAATGTCATTCAAATTCCTGCTCAAACGGGTGCTGAAGACTTTAGCTTTTTCCAGAAAAAAGTACCCGGTTTATTTATCTTTCTTGGAGGAATGCCAAAAGGGAAAAACCGTGCCGATGCCGCTCCTCACCATACGCCTGATTTTTATATTGACGAAAGCGGTTTTCCGCTCGGTGTGAAATCATTGGCAGGTTTGACGGTTGATTATATGGAAATGAATGCTCCAAAAGAAGCTGCTCCTACAAAGAAATCGAAGTAAATAAATTTAAGTCCTCCCTCTATTGGGCGGACTTCTTTTTTTATTACGAATCAAATATTTCAAATAATTAGACATATCATTTCAACCTTGGTATAATATGCCAGCCGAATTAATCGAGATATTTCCGAGCAATCCTGATGAACGAAAGATTGCAAAAGTTGTTGAGGCTTTACGAGATGGGCAAATTGTAATTTATCCAACCGATACAGTTTATGCCATGGGTTGTGATATTATGAATACGCGTGCAGTCGAAAAACTCTGCAAAATTAAAGGTATCAAACCCACTCAAAATAACTTTTCGATTATTTGTCCTGATTTAAGTAAAATCTCAACTTATGCAAAGGTATCTAACGCTGCATTTAAACTAATGAAAAAGACTCTTCCGGGTCCTTTTACGTTTATTCTACCAATTACGAACGATTTACCTAAAATTCTTCAAACTAATCGTAAATCTATTGGTATAAGGATTCCTGACAATGAAATTGCTTTACAGATTGTAAAAGAATTGGGAAATCCAATCATCACAACATCCGTAAAAGGAGATATTAATGATATTATCGAATACCCGAATGAAATCGAAGAAATATACGAACAAAATCTCAATCAAGCTGATATTATCATTGATGGCGGTTGGTGCGGCATTACGCCTTCAACTGTTGTATATGCCGTAGATGATGAAATTGAGGTAATCAGAGAAGGTTTGGGTAATTTGGATGAATACTTATGATTTTAGTAAATCAGTTTTTTTGTAGATATTTTTTAATAAAACTTCACATTCACCAACCAAAATTTTCTTTTCTGTATCTGTAACATCTGTATAAATCCACTCATTAAGGTCGTTTATTCTTTGGAAGCTTTCGACCCTAATTTTATCCTGCGAAACCAATAAATATTGTTTTAAAGACTTGACTTTTTGGTAACAATGCCATTTTTCGTCTCTATCATTTTTCTCGGTAGATTCAGATAAAACCTCAACAATAATTGTAGGATTCAAATTAGCAACAATATTTTTTGAACGCTCCAATCTCTCTGGCTCACCACAAATAACAACCAAATCTGGAAAATAAAATTTTTGACACGCTGGAATGTGAATCAATCTGTGACTTCCGTAAACTCTGCAATCTTTTTCTTCTAAACAAATATTTAAAATCGTAGCCAAATTTACTACTACCAATTCGTGATTTTCAGAAGCATAATCATCCAAAACCCGCAAATCTCCTTTAATAAATTCGATTCGTTTTTCAGATTCTTGAAGAATATCGAAATACTCATCAACTGTATATTTCTGTGTTTTAATCTTCATAAAACAAATTTAATCTTTTTTGAAATCAATTTCAAATCTCGAAAAATCTAAATCTTGCATACACTTAAAATGACCTTTGGGGCATTTTTCGTACCCAATTTTTGAGCAGGGGCGACAACCAAGTTGCTTGTTTTCAATCACTTTAAACTCGGTTTGATACGGATACATTCCAAATTCAGGAATGGTGTTTCCCCAAATCGAAATCGTTTTTTTCTTCAATGCCGCTGCGATGTGCATCATCCCAGTATCGTGCGAAATCACGTAGTCAGCATGTCGAACAATCTCTGCCGATTGATTGAGACTACATTTCCCACAAAAATTAATTACCTTCTCTCCTACTTGTTTCACGATTTCTGCACCGTTCAATTCATCTTCTTTGCCACCGAGTAAAACAATTTTTTTATCTATTTTAGAACATAGTTCGATTATCTTATGATTGGGTAATTTCTTTGTATTGTGCTGTCCACCAATCGCAAAAGCCACGTAAGAATTTGGTTCGAGACTCAAAGGATTTGAAATGTTTTTCGGAATAAAAAAATCCAAACCTTTATTATCATTCTTTACCCCAAAATCGCTAACTGTTTCTAAATATCTATCTACAATATGTTTGTTTGGCATTGTGTTAATTTTGAAATTAACCAAAAGCCATTTCTGCCAATTCAATTTATCAAAACTATATGATTTCACACCAAGCCTAAACTTAATGATTGAAGTTCGAAGATTGTTATGAAGGTCGATTATAAAATCATAATTCTCTGATTTTAAGTTTTTTATCAATAAATTTAGAGATTTATCGAGCAAGAAATATTTGTCAATATTGGGATTATTCTCAAGCAAGCCCCCATACTGTTTTTTGGTTACAAAATGCACCTCAGCATTGGGAATTTGTTGTTTGATACACCTGACAACCGGCGATGTTAAAATAATATCACCAATCGACGAAAAACGTATGATTAAAAACTTAGCCATCCAAGAACATTAATGATAATTTACTCCTTGATACTCCCCATCCACCATTTTATATTTCCAACGTTTGTGCGACCATAACCAGTTTGCAGGGTCTTTGATGATGTCTTTTTCGAGCAATCTGGCGTGTTTTTCGAGGATTTCGCCTTCTTTTGTTTTTGCTGGTTCATCGGCAATCACCTCAAAAGTTAAATGATATTTCCCCCGACCTTTACGCAGAATACTCATATATACAACAGGCATATCGTACTTGCGGGCATACATTTCAGACCCTTTAAAAAAAGTTGTTTCTTGGTTTAAGAATGTTGTAAAATAGGCTCTCTCTGGGATTGCCGACTGGTCATTAATTAAAAAATACGCAAAAGGTCGGTGGGTATCTTGATTATTTATTGCTTTGTAAGATTCTTCGGTTGGGTACAAAATAGAGCCAAATTTGGTCCTAAACTTAAAAAATAGTTTTTCAAATCTTGGATTTGCCAGTTTTCTGTAAACTGCTATCGGGGTGAGAGGAAAAACATTGCTCGAATAACTCAAGCCAACAAATTGACACACAAACTCATAGTTCCCACAATGACCTCCCGTAATGATAATATTTTTGTTTTCTCTTTTGTATTTTTCTACAACCTCAAAATTCCCTAAAGTAACGCAATTATTTATATCTTTGGGAGTAGTACTTATACACTTTAGGGTTTCGAGAATTATATCGGTCAAGTTTCGGTAAAACTTCTTCTCGATTTCAATTATTTCTGAATGGCTTTTTTCAGGAAAACTTCGTGTAAGGTTGAGTCTAACGACTTTTTTACGATAACCAACTACTCGATAAACCAAAAAATAACAAAAATCTGATAACAAATAGAGAATCGGAAACGGAAGTATTGATATAAAATATAGTAACGGAAATGCCAAATAATAAACTATTGCCTGCATTAATTTTGTCTTTTTAAGTAATCTTGGTAATCTACTACGGTATCTAAATCGAATTTGCCTTCTGGAAAATCAATCGTTTCGGTGTTATCGAGGTGTTGCAAAATAACCTTTTTTGCTCCCTGCTCTCCATTCAAATCGAGCAAATCATTAAAAATTGACCTTTTAAATAAAACCGGAATTCCGATTTGACCATCGTATTTACTTGCAATGATTCGTGAATCGGGGTTTTGTACGGCCTTGTCAATCAATTGATTGATTAATTCAGATGATATGTAAGGCATATCAACAGTTAGAAATATGGCTGCTTCGATTTCTTTGGCGGTCATATAACTACCTATCAAACCCATTTTTATTGAAGTAGCCATTCCATCCTCCCATTTGGGATTATCGATAACCGTAATCGGCATTTTATCTAATTCGCCTCGAATCAACTGCCGATTTGCCCCCAAAACCACCGTAATCGGATAACACGGTGTGTCCATCGCGATTTCAGTAATGTATTTTATCAGGCTTCTGCCCTTGACGGGCAGTAATTGTTTGGGCTGCCCCATTCTACTCGCGGCTCCTGCAGCCAAAATAATTATCGCAACATTCATTATTTTTTTATTCTTCGGTCAAACCAAAATTCTTCTTTATTGATTAGTTTAATCTGCTTAAAATCAGGATGTTTGGTGTTAATAATGTAGTTAAATTCTTGGGGAATAATTATCGAAGGAACTTTTAATATACAAGTCTCTTTGCTTTGGTACCAGTCATCACCCATATTCTGGCAGAGGGATTTATCCTCCAAATCAATCAATTTATTCGGGAAATCTTGGTAATCAATTATCTTGATGCTCATATCATCTGGGATTTCGACGTACATCAATGTGTATGGGATTCGCAATAAGACTTCTTGGCGATGCACAACGTTTTCGAGGCATGCCAAAGAAATATTTTGAGATGTGTAAAGCACGTAGCTTTCTTTAAAATTCCACCTTGCTTCGTATCCCGATGCCGTAAGTTGTGCAAAAACTGGGTTTGAAATCCTGTAAACTACCATAAACTAAGCTAAATCTCCGTAGGCTATTCTCACGAGTTCGCCTTGTACCAAATTCATTCCACTGACCGTTTGCATCAATTTTCTCGGAATTTGATAATCTAAACCATAAGATTCTTTTTCAATCCACCGATTAAAATCAGAAACATAACCAAAAACGGTTTTTCCCCAGTCATAGACTTCTTCGAGTTTCATCAGTTTTTCGCTTTCAGAAGCATTGAAAATTCTGTTTTCTTTTAAATATCGGTCAAATGTCTTCACTGATATTTCTAAGATTTCGGCAAAGAAAGTCTTATTCTGTTCAGTTTTTTCCATAATTTCACCAACCTTTTGTGCCGAAATACCTTGTTTGGCTTTCATTACAAATAGCATATCGTTTGAATGAAATTTTCTTGCTGCTGTCATAGAATTCTCGTTTTATGCCCAAATGTAAAGAATTTTGTCCAACCACACAAGACAAATTTCCATTAATTAATTTTAACTGCATCAAACCAAGTTGGTTTTGAATAATTTGATGGCAATTGCGAGTAGAATCATACCAAAGACCTTACGCAAAATATCAGCACCAGATTGCCCAAGTTTGCGTTCGAGCCACTCCGAAGAACGTAAAACCAAGTAAATAATCGCGACATTGAGGATAATGCCAACGATAATGTTAATCTCAGAATAAGCCGCTTTCAATGAAATAATTGTAGTCATGGTACCAGCACCTGCAATAATTGGAAACGCCAACGGAACAATGCCAGTGGCTTTGCTACTCGAAGATTCGTGTTTGAAAATGCTCCGCCCAAGAATCATCTCAAGGCCTATCAAGAAAATTATCAAAGCACCGGCTGCCGCAAATGACTTGACATCGACACCAAAAAGGCTCAGAATGCTGATTCCGAGGTATAAATAGATAATCATCAATGCGGCCGAAATAAGCGTAACTTGTTCGGCATGAATACTACCAGTTTTTTTACGAATATCTATAATGACAGGAATTGACCCCAAAATATCAATCACCGAAAACAAAATCAGACTAACCGAAAAGATTTCTTTAAAATTCATAGATGAGTAAAATTAGTGAATGAGCGAATTGCGAATGAGTGAATTGCGAATGAGTGAATTGTGAATGAGTGAATTGTTTTTCTATTTGTTTTAAAACATTTTGAGAAAGAAGTACAACATAAGAAAAAATTGTATCAACTTAAAAAAATTCAACATTCGCTTATTCTCCATTCGCTCGTTTACTCATTAATTCATTCGCAATTCACTCATTCGCGATTATTTTAATGTGCTTCGAGCCAATTCAATCCAACTCCCATTCCGGTTTCCATTTTTACAGCCAAAGGTATCGCAGTACACATCAAATTATCAATTCTGCTCGGCTTTCATCCAATCATGAATGTTTATCATCGCAACTTTAATCATATCGGCAGCACTACCCTGAATTGGGGCATTGATGGCGTTTCGCTCGGCAAATCCTCTATCAACTTGATTCTGTGAATTTATATCTCGCAAATAACGACGACGACCCAAGATAGTTTCAACGAATTTAGTTTCACGGGCTTGGTTGATGGCGTTGTCCATAAACACTTTGATTTTCGGAAACTCAACCCAATAGGCATCAATAATGTCTTTGGCTTCGCTGCGAGAAATATTCAATCTTTGAGCCAAACCAAATGCCGAAATCCCATAAATGATACCAAAATTGACCATTTTCGCCTTACGTCGCATATCGGAAGTAACTTCGCTCAACCCAACTTTAAAGACTTTGCTGGCTGTTGTTGAGTGAATATCGATACCGTTATTAAACGCCTCAATCATACTTTCATCGCCGCTAAATGCCGCCATGATGCGGAGTTCGATTTGCGAATAATCAGCCGATAGAATTTTAAAATCATCATTCCGAGCCACAAAAGCCTTGCGAATTTCTTGTCCACGAGGCGTGCGAATCGGGATGTTTTGCAGGTTAGGATTTGTCGAACTCAAGCGTCCCGTAGCCGCAACGGCTTGGTTATATGATGTATGAATCCTGCCCGTTTTTTTAGAAATCAGTGCTGGCAAGGCATCAACGTAAGTATTTTTAAGTTTCACTAACTCTCTGAAATCCAATATTTTACGAACAATCTCGTGTTCGTTTTCGAGTTTAGATAAAACATCTTCGCCAGTAGCATATTGGCCCGTTTTTGTTTTTTTAGCGTTTTTATCCAATCGCATTTTATCAAACAAAATATCTCCTAATTGTTTAGGCGAAGCAATATTAAATTCTTCACCAGCCAATTGAAAAATCTCATTTTGAATCAAAGCCACATCACCCTCCAAGACCTTCGACATGTCATTTAAGACACTTTCATCTACCCTAACGCCTTCGTGTTCCATATCGGCCAAAACCGAAACGAGCGGAATCTCGACTTTCATCAATAATTTTTCTTGTTGATTTTCGATGAGTTTTGGAGCAAGAACTTGCTTGAGTTGGAAAGTAACATCGGCATCTTCGGCAGCATAGTCTTTGATTTTTTCAAATGCAACATCACGCATATTGCCTTGAAACTTACCTTTTTTACCAATCAAAGAATCAATCGAAACTGGCTCATAATTGAGTAAAGTATTTGCCAAGAAGTCCATTCCGTGGCGTTGGTCGGGTTCGAGTAAATAATGAGCCAGCATCGTATCATACAACTCACCCTTGACTTCGATACCATAATTCTTCAAAATCAGAATATCATACTTGATATTTTGACCGATTTTCATAATTGATTCATTTTCAAAGACTTGCCTAAATTCTTCAAGTTGTATTTTTGCCTCGGCTTGGTCTTCGGCAATCGGAACATAGAAGGCCTCTCCTGTACGATAACAAAAAGAAAGTCCAACTATTTCGGCATCAACAGCATCGGTCGAAGTAGTTTCAGTATCAAAACATAGCTCTTTCTGCAAATTCAAATAACCTATCAAACTCGAACGCAACTCGGGTGTATCAATCAAATGATATTCATGAATTTTGGTATCAATCGAATCTTTTTCACGATTGAATGACTTGGTTTCTTGCTCTTCATCAGCAATCAGTTGATTAGCTGGAGGAGTAGAAGGAGCAGAAGATTCAAAAAGCGAGATTTGAGTACCTGATTTAGCCTTCATTGCATTCACATTTGAGGGATTAGAAGGCAAAGAACTTGGAGTAGATGCTGAAACTACTTCATTAGGCAATAATTTTTTACGGAGAGTCCTGAACTCCAATTCGTCTAAAAGAGGTGAAAGTAAATCTGGATTCACATCATTGATTTCGAGAGCATATTCATCAAAATCAATCGGAACGTTAATCTCAATTCTGGCTAATTGTTTAGATAAAATAGCCTTATCGGCATTGGCTTTGACCGTTTCGGCCAATTTACCAGTCAATTTATCAACATTTTCGATAACACCTTCGACCGACCCAAATTGGGCTATCAATTTTGCTGCTGTCTTTTCGCCAACACCGGGTAAGCCCGGAATATTATCAACCGCATCACCCATCAAACCCAATAAATCTACCACTTGGTCAACGTGCTGGATTCCCCATTTATCGCAGACCTCTTTGATACCCTGAACCTCAACATCTTTGCCACCCAAAGCGGGCTTGTAAATATAAACATGCTCTTCGACCAACTGCCCGTAATCTTTATCGGGGGTCATCATAAATACCTCAAAACCAGCCCTTGCAGCTTTTTTTGCGATGGTTCCTATCACATCATCGGCCTCGTAGTTAGGTACAGCCAAAAGCGGAATATTCATTGCCTCAACCAAACGCTTTACATACGGAATCGCAATCGTAATATCTTCGGGTTGCTCTTGTCGATTGGCTTTGTATTCGGCAAATTGTTCATTTCTGAAAGTACCACCGGGCAAATCAAAAGCTACACCGAGATGGGTGGGTTTTTCTTTCTGAATCACTTCGAGCATCGTATTGGTAAAACCAAAAACGGCTGAGGTATTTAGACCCGTCGAAGTAATTCGTGGGGCTTTAATAAAAGCATAATGAGCTCGATAAATCAGAGCCATTGCATCAAGCAAAAAGAGTTTTTTTGAAGGCATTTTAGAGAATATAATTTGATAAATTAAAGAAATAGTAGCCAAAATCATAAACAACTATCTCAATAATTTATAATTTTACGTTTTACAAAAATAAAGGAAAAGCCCATGAAAAAAGCATTTTTTATTGTCTTTATTATTTCATTCAACTTAAAATCGTTTGCACAGCAAGCGAAAACTAAATCACAACCAGCTTCCCCAAAAAAGCCAGAAACAACAAAAAAGGCCACTCAGAATATTAAAATAACTGAACCCGAGGCATTGGAAGAAATAGTGCCGACGATAATAGAACAGACGATACCGACCTACAAACCCGAACCTGATAGGATTTATAATTTTTCTAATTCGGACTTGGCGGTAAAATGGCATCAATTGATGTTTGATTTGGTTGAACAAACCAACGGTTTTACACCTAACGTTGCAGCAAGGGCTTTTGCTTACACAAATTTGGCTTTTTATCATTCAATTCTCCCTGCCTCAAATCAATACAAATCGCTTTCGGGGCAAATACAGGGTTTTGAATTACCCGATTCGCTCAATCAAAAAATTGATAAAAATAGGTTTATCGCACCGGTTGCGGCAAACAATGCCATTTTTTATATGGTAGATAAATTATTTTACAACGCTCCGTTTATTTGGATGGAGAAAGTATATGCCTTGAGAGATTCGGTGAACCAAATTTTTATTCAAAAAGATTCGCTCAATAAAATTAATTACTCTATTAGATATGGTGAGCAAATTGCAAAGCAAGTCTTTATGTATTCATACAATGACGGCGGACATCAAGCATATTTACGGTCTTACGATATGCGATACAAATTACCAAAATGTACTTCTTGTTTTGAGATAAATCGAGTAGCTGATTTAGAAAATACCGGACCACTACACCCAAATTGGGGAAACAATCGGGCATTTGTCAAGAATAATTCGGATGATTTAGGAATTAACCCCAAAGTTGAATTTTCGATTTATCGAGGTTCGCCATTTTATAATCAAGTGATGGAGGTTTACAATACCTCAAAATTAGTTACACCGGGAAGCGAAAAACTTCAAATTGCTAATTTTTGGGATGATGCCGCTACATTTAGCTACACAGCCGCTGGTCATTCGGTATCGATACTCACACAAGTTTTAAGAGCAAAACCAGTTTCTTTAGAGAGAGCAGCCGAACTTTACTGCAAATTGGGTTTAGGACTCAATGATGCGTTTATTGCGTGCTGGAAATCTAAGTACAAACACAATCTTATCAGACCCATTGCATTCATAAAACGATACATTGATAGCAAATGGGAAGCGGCTTTACTAACGCCACCGTTTCCGGAGTTTCCATCGGGACATTCGGTACAATCAGCCACAATGGCAACCATTTTGACATCAGAATTAGGGGAAAAATACGGATTTACCGATTTTTCGAAGTATTTTGTGGGTTTACCCAAAACATTTAACTCATTTTGGGAGGCCGCCAACGAAGCGAGTATTTCGAGACTTTACGGAGGTATTCATTTTAGGGATGCCCTCGAACAAGGTAAAGAAATGGGAAAAATCGTTGGGAATAATATTCTAAAAATTCAATTCAAAAAACAATAAAAAAAATCACTGATTACTTTGATTTTTTAGCGATTTCTCTGATTATTTTTGATTTACTCTGAGATTATCTTGATTAAATAAAAAATCTAAAAAATCAATAACATCAAAGAAATCAGCGTAATCAACGATTGAAATCAGTGATTACGGGATATTCATAAACTTATGAGTCTGCAAACTGACACGCCATTTGGGATTCGCTTTTACATACTCGATAATTTGGGGGAGCATTTTGTCTTGCTTGCTCCACTCAGGTTGTAAAAGCAAAACACAATCGTTATTGACGAGTTTGGCA
>JALOLV010000132.1 GCA_025455785.1 Spirosomataceae bacterium
GTTACGAACTCGAATGGATGTAGTGCGAGTGCGACGACGAGTGTAACGATATTTGTTCTGCCCAATCCGGGTATTGGTAGCAATTCACCGCTTTGTGAGGGGGCTGCTTTAAATCTTACATCTGAGGCTGGTGGGACAATTTACAATTGGTCGGGACCCAATTCATTCACATCGTCATTGCAAAGTCCATCTATTGGCGTAACAACTACTGCTAATGCAGGTGTTTATTCATTGACAGTTACAAACTCAAGCGGTTGTACATCAACGGCAACAGTTGGGGTTATTATCAATCCATTGAGTGTTTCAGCAACGAACACTGGACCTTACCAGACCAATCAGACGATTACACTTGTTGGTACGGGCGGAAATACCTATTCTTGGTCTGGGCCCAACGGCTTTACTGCTACGGGTGCAATCGTGAATCGCAACAATGCAACGTTGAATATGTCGGGAGTTTACACCGCAACGATTACCAATGGTCCGTGTAGCAATACAGCCACAACGAATGTTGTTGTTACGGGCATTGACCCATGTGTTCAATTAATGGACTTTATTTATGTGAAGTCGGGGAATCCTTACCAAGCGATGTACAACATGCAAAATGGAATGGTTATCAATCAAGAGACATTCCCGACATCCATATTGGTAACCCCTATTTGTAGTAGTGTTGTTATAGAAAGTGTTGAAATGAACCTTCAAGGTGGCGGATTCAACTGGAATATCATTCAAAACGTTGAACCATTTGCATTATTCGATAACTCAGGTCTGAATGTATTCGGTCGGACACTTCCGCCGGGAAATTATACCTTGGCAGTAACAGGTTACAGTCAAGATAATAAAGGCGGAACGGTTACCTTCCCTAAACGAGAAATCATGTTTACGGTTGTGGGTAACATGGCAGTTATTAATATGCCAACCTACACTGGGAGCGAGTTCTGTGCGGGCAATTCGATAACGGTTGATTTCACAACGACTGGTACATTTAACTCAGGCAATCAGTTTTTGGTACAATTATCGGATAGGAACGGGGACTTCGCAAACGCAGTTACGATAGGTACATCGGCAACGACGGGTAGCGTACCTTGTACAATTCCGTTGAATACCCCCGATGGCGAGAATTACTTGATACGAGTATTGGCAACAAATGCTACAAACAGCAACATGAACCCAAGTGTCATAACGATAAGACCGTATATTTTGAATCAGGAGAGTCCATCAAACGACTACTCAGCCGATAAGACAAAGAAAGCGGTATATCAGATAAATGCAAGTAATAAAGTGAACAGCCCCGCTAAGGTCAATTATGAAGCGGGCAACCAGATTTTGTTGCAACCGGGCTTCGAGGCGAAATCGGGAACGGTATTTAATGCCGAAATCAAAGGGTGTAATAATAAAAATTGATATTAGGAAAGCCCGATAGGATAGTTTACACTATCGGGCTATTGCTTACAACAACTTTACGATTATAAATTAACCAACTATCAAAGCCGTGATTACTATGATACCTAACTTTAAAACAGTACATGTTGGCGGAAGACTCAATGTGAACCCCGAAGAAATCATTTTTTTACAAGCGGATATTAATTATACAAGAGTTTTTTTTACGGATGGGAAGTCGAAAATTGTAGCCACCAATTTAGGTAAATTGGAGAATAGATTTGCCGAAGAGGGGTTTTTTCGCCCCAACAAGTCTTATATAGTTAATTTGAGGCATGTTTCGAGATTTTTGCAAGCAGAGCAGCAGGCTCAAATCCGAATGAGCAACGATGTAGAAATACACATATCTCGTCGAAGGGTATTGGCATTTTCAAAAAGAATTAGCCAGCGTGATGCTTAAAAAACATGAGTCATCCCGAATTTTAAAAAGACCCTGTTAAGGGTCAAATATTGGTAGATGATGCCATATTTCTACTATTTTGAGTTCCGTAGGAACGAAACCATTTTCGGGTACACCAGCCTTGCAGATGATGGGTTCTTTTTTTACGGGATGTATAAAATAAAGCCTACGAGCATGCAGGTTTATTGACCCATCGTTGTTGGCTCGTGAGAATCCGTACTTGACATCGCCCCGAATCGGGCAACCCATCGTTGCCAACTGAACACGTATTTGGTGCGGTCGGCCCGTAATCGGATTGACCTCAATCAAGAAATGCTTATTTACTTCGCCAAGAAGACGATAGTTCAATTCAGCCTTTTGCGACCCCGCCACTTCATGGTCAAAAGCGGTTACCGTATTGGTAGATTCGTTTTTGACCAACCAATTTACCAAACGACCTTGCTTTTTTTCGGGTTTGTTACGCACAACTGCCCAATATGTCTTTTGGATATCTCTCTTGCGGAATAACTCATTCATGCGTTCGAGAGCTTTTGAGGTTCTGGCAAATATCACCAGTCCACTTACCGGTCGGTCGAGTCGATGAACAGTTCCTAAAAAAACTTCGCCGGGTTTGTTGTATTTCGTTTTAATGTAATCTTTTACATAATCGCTCAATGTTTTGTCGCGGGTTTCGTCGGGCTGTACCAATATCCCAGCGGCTTTATTGACGATTATTAAATGGTTATCTTCGTAAACTACGTGAAATGCTTTCATAAAACTATTAATAAAAGATACTGAGCAGTACCGCCCGTGTATCTATTTCAAAAACTTCATCCTAAATGCCAAAGGGGTAGTTTTTTTGAGGTTTTTAAATTGACGATTAAAATTTGATAAATTATTGAAACCACTTTCAAAAGAGATTTCGGCAACACTCATTTTGTCTTCCATGAGTAGTTTACAAGCGTGTTCGATTCGGATTTCGGATAAAAATTGAGAAAACGTGCGGCGAGTACGTTTCTTGAAATACCTACTGAACGCCGACTCACTCATGCTGGCAAGGTCGGCGACTTGTTCAAGGGTTATCTCTTCTTGATAGCGTTGCATCACAAACTCCATGACTTTATTCATACGGGCCGAATCAACTTCGTTTCTGAGAGAAATCGGATTCGATGTCAAAAACGTAATGTCTTTGGCTTCACTAAAAATGGTTAGAATCGAGAGCATTTCGGTCAGTCGGCTCATTCCTTGTAAATTGACCAAACTTTTCATTTTTGGGGCAACTTTTGCCAATGTTTCTTCTCCAAACTGCAAACCACGTTTTGAGCGTTCAAGAATGAGTTTTATGGATTGTGCCTCGGGTAGTTCCCAAAATTTATCGCCCATAAATTCTTCTAAGAAATGAATGACGATTGATTTTGCTCTCAGTTGCGGGTTTCCTTGGTAATGCTCGGGCGAATTCTTATAATAATGTGGTAAATACGACCCAATCATACATAAATCGCCGGGCTGAAAATCAGTAATACTACTTCCGATAAACTTTTTCCCATCACCCTCAAGAATCAAAACAATCTCGTATTCTGGATGATAATGCCACGGGGTTGGGAAGTACGGACAGTCTTGATTAAATAGATTAAAAGAGTAATCGGCCGGATTTGATATTTTGAGTAACTGAGGCTTCATTTTAGTAGATTAGTACAAATTAATCTTGAATTGAATCAAGAAATAACACGAAAATGTGATTTGGCAATACAATTCTGCTCAAAGATACGAATACTCTATCAAAAAAGTATCAGAATATGTCGAATTTTCGGTAGTTGAAGTTCATTTAAAACCATAACTTTGTTAATATTTTACTAAAAAATTTACTTTTTTTAAGATTAACCGTTAATTAACCTAAAGCATGAAAAAAAATCTACTATTGTTGGTTAGCTTCTTGTTCGCATTGAGCGTACAATTAGCGTATTCGCAAAACCGACAGATTTCGGGGAAGGTATCTGATTCGGGTGGCTCGCCACTACCGGGTGTGAGTGTTACAGTAAAGGGAACTTCGCAAGGGAGTGTAACCGATGCTGATGGTAAGTATAATGTTCAAGCTGGAGCTAACGCAACGCTTGTTTTTAGTTACATTGGTTATACCTCACAAGAGGTAGCTGTGGGCAACAAATCGTCTGTTGATGTTACACTGGCCGAAGACGCCGCATCGCTTTCAGAGGTAGTTGTGGTAGGTTATGGAACCCAAAAGAAAAGCCAGCTAACAGGTGCTATCTCGTCGGTTTCTGCCAAAGACATCGCCGAGCTACCAGTTACCAACGCTCGTCAGGCCCTACAAGGCCGTGCGGCTGGGGTAGTGGTTACTCAGGCAGGTAGTAAACCGGGGGCTGGCCCGCAGATTCGTATTCGTGGTCGCCGCTCTTTCAATGCCACCAACGACCCCCTCTACGTTGTAGATGGTATCCCGTTGTCGGGTGGTATTGATGATATAAACCCCAATGATATTACTTCTATGGAGGTTTTGAAAGATGCCTCTGCAACGGCCATTTATGGTTCGAGGGGTGCAAATGGTGTTGTCATCATTACAACCAAGAGGGGTAAGGCTGGCAAGACCCAGATTTCGTTTGATACTTATGCAGGTGTAAATAGCGAATTAGGTACGATAGGTGTAATGAACGGCGAGCAGTTTGCCGAATACAAGAGAGAGTCTCGTCGTGCAATTGGCCAATACCCACTCGGTCCGGGAACTCCCGCCGATGATGCTCGAATCTTTGAGCCAGTAGAGTTAGAGAGTATTCAGCAAGGCAGAAGTACCGACTACGTAGGTGGTATGCTTCGTCAAGGAGCTATTCAGAACCATCAATTGAGTATTTCGGGTGGTGGAGAAAAAACAACATTCAATATCTCGGGTAACTTCTTCAAAGACGTAGGTGTAATCAAAAATCAAGATTTTACACGCTATACATTCCGTGTAAACCTCGACCACAAAATCAATGATAAATTACGCATAGGTACCTCTACGTTATTCGTAAATAGTATTAGAAATGGCGAGAATTTTAATCCACTTGGCGGAGCAATGGCCGAAAACCCTCTCGGTAAACCATACGATGATAACGGTAATTTAATCTTTTTACCAACCAATGATGGTCTTCGTACAAACCCATTTGCCGAGATTGTTCCGGGTGCTCAAATCGATGAAACCAAGCGTTATCGTATCTTTAATAGTATCTACGGCGAATGGGATATTGCCAAAGGCTTAAAATACCGTGTGAACTTCGGCCCTGATTTTACGAGTCGTCGTTCGGGTAGATTCATTGGTTCAAATACCAACGAACGCCGTCAAGGAGATGCAACAGGTTCGGTTTTTGAAGAGTTTTCGCTCAATTATACTTTAGAAAATATATTGAATTATACCAAGAATTTTAATTCAATTCACAACCTAAATGTAACCGCCCTTCAGTCAATCCAGAAAGACCGTTACGAGACAACCTCTCTGAACGTTCAGGGTATTCCGGCAGAAACCCAACAATATTATAGATTAGGCGATGCTCGCCAGATTACGGGTGCTAATACCAACTTGGTTCAGTGGGCGATTCTATCGTATATGGCTCGTATCAATTATGATTTCAAAGAAAAATACATGATTACGGCCACAGTACGTGCCGATGGTTCTTCACGATTTGGAGCAAATACAAAATATGGTATTTTTCCATCTGTTGCCTTAGGTTGGAACATCGCCGACGAGGCATTTTTGAAGGATGTTAAGTTTATCGACCAATTAAAACTACGTGCCAGTTGGGGTGCAATCGGAAACCAAGCCATTAATCCTTACCAAACACAAGCACTTTTGGGTCGTACTTCTTATGCGTGGGATAACACAGCCGCATTCGGTTATCGTCCGAATACTATCGGTAACCCAGATTTGAAATGGGAAACTTCAACTACCCAAAACATCGGTTTAGATTTTAGCTTCTTTGCGGGTAGAGTGGGTGGTACAATTGAGTATTACGTTACAAATACAACCGACCTATTGGCTCCGCAGCCGCTACCGACCTCAATCGGTTTTGGTGGATTTACGACAAACGTAGGTCAAACTCGTAATAAAGGTCTCGAAATTACCCTCAATACCGTCAATGTCGATAGAGGTGGTTTTCGTTGGGAAACCGACTTGATATTTGGCCGCAACCGCGAGGCAATCATTGAGTTGGCAAACGGAAAAGTAGATGACATCGCAGCAGCTCGCTTTATTGGTCAGCCATTGACTGTTTTCTTTGACTTCAAGAAAGCCGGAATCTGGCAAGCAAACGAAGCCGACCAAGCAGCAAAATTTGGCGATAAAGTAGGTCAAATAAAAATTGAAGATGTAAATGGTGATGGTAGAATCAACTCTGACGACCGCCAAATCTTAGGCTCGGCTGTTGCTAAGTTTACGTTTGGGGTTACAAACCGTATGAGCTACAAAGGTTTTGACTTATCATTCTTTATTTTTGGGAATATCGGAAATATGATTCGCAGCCGTTTCCATATTGAGCAGAATCGTCTGGCAGGCCGTTATAATAACCTAAATATTAACTACTGGACGCCGAATAATCCAACTAATGATTTTCCACAGCCAGTCGTAACACAGGAGTTTCCTAAGTATGATTCGGCCCTACAATACTTTGATGGGTCTTTCGTAAAAGTTAGAAATATCAATTTGGGTTACAACTTCCCAGCCAAGATAGCCAGCAAAATGAAAATGGATGGTTTGAGAGCTTTTGTTAGTATCCAACAGCCATTTATCTTTGCTGAATACCGTACGAAATACAAAGGGATTGACCCTGAGACATTCCAAGACGGTGAACAAGGAGTTGGTGGTGGAGATATAAATGCCAATATCTCTCCGGCTACAAAAATTATCACTGCAGGTTTAAACATCAAATTTTAATCTAAAGCCGATAAGCTAATCTAAATACAAAATTCTAACGAAATAAAGATGAAAAACATATTAAAATATACAAAAATTGGCTTTTTGGGCATCGCATTACTCGGTACTCAATCGTGCCAAGATGTTCTTGACGAACAGGTCATATCGGCAATCGGGAATGACTACATTAATACACCAAAAGGGCTCGAAGATGCTGTAAGTGCTGCTTATTCTTCGATGCGTACTTGGTACGGAACCGAGGCCGGTAACAACTTTACGGTTTTTGGCACAGATACCTACACAAATGGTGCTGACGGAAGCTGGAAGTTTATGAATACCTATACCAATGATTTTGATTCTCGCAATGGCCATGTTGTGCAAATATGGGATGATTTTTATCGAGGAATCAATACCTGCAATGCTGTCATTGAGCGTTCGACAAATGTTGCAGGAATGGTAGATGCAACAAAGAAAAGATTAGTGGCCGAGGCAAAGTTTATCAGAGCTCACCACTATTTCTTGTTGACACAGTTGTTTGGCGGAGTAGATTTGAGACTTACTGAAACGCTGGTTCCTACAAAAGACGTAAAACGCTCTACTGTTGCTGCTCAATACGCTGCAATAATCAAAGATTTGACCGAGGCGATTCCTGATTTAGAAGCAAAAGCCAAGGCAACTCAATATGGTCGTGCAACCAAACCCGCTGCCGAGAACCTACTGGGTAAGGTCTATTTGACAAAAGCCACATCTGAGGCCAAAGCCAATGACGATTTTGCCAAAGCGATTCCGCTTTTCCAGAGTGTAATTAATAACTATGGATTAAGACTGCTACCCGACTTTGCTGCGGTACACCGCAATGGTAACGAAGTAAACGATGAAGTAATCTGGTCTATTCAATACACCCGAGACCCACTCACCAATGGTGGCGGAAACAACGCTCACGTATTCTTTTTGATGGAGTATGATACACAGCCGGGTATGCAGCGTGATACCGAAAACGGACGCCCATTTAAACGCTACCGTCCGACCGAATACACCTACAATGTTGTATTTGCTCCAGAAAATCGTGTAAATGATAGTCGTTATAAAAAAACATTCAGAGACACTTATCTTTGTAATAGAGCCGGTACTTTCAATACAAGTTTTGATACTTCAAAACCAAGACTCACATTTGCTCTCGGCGATACCACGATTTTCTTACCGGGCTTCGAGATGTCAGTAGCTGAGAGGGCTACCAAGAAGTACCAAGTCCTTGTACCGAGCCGTTACGATGAGCGTATTTTCTTAGGATTGCTCAAGCACATGGACCCTTCTCGGGTTGATAGAACCCAGTTTGAAGGCGGTCGTGATTACATCGCTATGCGTTTGGCCGATACTTATCTGATGTTGGCAGAAGCCCAGCTACAAACAGGCAATAAAGCCGAAGCAGTAAAAAATATCAATACTGTTCGTAGAAGAGCCGCGTGGCCGGGCAGAGAAAGACAAATGGAAATCACCGAAGCCCAATTAAACATGGAGTTTATCTACGAAGAACGTGAAAGAGAACTCATTGGTGAGCAGTTTCGTTGGTTAGATTTAAAACGCTGGGGTAATTTGGTTGAGAGAGTTAAAAAATTCAACCCGCAAGCCGCTGCAAATATCAAAGATTTCCACGTGTTGCGTCCGATTCCTCAAATTCAAATCGATAGAATCACCGACGGGAAGTCTAATTTCCCTCAAAATACTGGATATTAATTAGACTTAAAAAACATTTTTCATCATAGTGTTTATACATAGAAACTCCCTCGGGTTCGAGGGAGTTTTCTTTCTAAAACTATTCGACCATCATGAACCGCAGAGAATTTATTCAATCATCGGCCCTAACTTTATCGGCATTAGGTTTGGGGATTCATGCCGAAGCCGCCAAAAAAAAATTTAAACTTGCTTACTCGGCCATCACTTGGAATGGAAACGACCTCGTGGCCATCAAAGATATTGCGGCACTGGGCTTTAAAGGAATCCAGTTGAGAGCCAATACTTACGCACCATTCAAGGATAATCCACAAGAACTAAAAGATACGCTCGATAAAAACGGATTGAAGTTGGTTATGTTTTCAAGCGGAAACGTAGGTATTTTGGATGACATAACAAAAGACCGTGAAACGCATCTCAACCACGCCAAATTTATTAAAGCTTTGGGCGGGAATTCTCTTCAAATCACAAATACGTCTCGCCCTAAAGACCGCCTACCGACAACCGATGAGCTAAAGAAATACGCCAAAAACATGAGTGCCGTAGCAAAAGCCGTTCTCGAGGAGACGGGTGTTCAGCCAGCTTGGCACAACCACATGAATCAACTCGGCGAAACACCCGAAGAAGTTGATATTATCATCAACGAAATGGATACAAAACACATCAAACTCCTGCTTGATGTTGCTCATTATACGCAAGGTGGCGGCAAACCCGAAGAGGCGGTTCTGAAATATAAAAATATTCTTTTTGCAACCCACATCAAAGATACTAAAGCCGTAGAAAGCAAATCGGGCTACCAATTTGTAGAATTGGGTCAGGGGCGTGTCGAATTCCCCAAAATCTTTGATGCACTCGGTAAGATAAAATTTGATGGCTGGAATATCATTGAGCTGGACTCAGTACCAGTAAAAGGGCGTACCGCTCTCGAATGCGGACAAACCAGCAAAAAGTATTTAGAGTCAATAAATGTCAAATTTTGACCGTATCGGCGTACTTAGGTGTTAAATAAATATCAAATTTTCAATATTTTTTGCCAAATAGGTATTAGAATGCTAAAATCGAAAGTTGTAATTTTGGATGATTATTTATTCAACCAATCAAACTCTACAATGAAAAAACTCATCGTTTATATCGCTTGTGTTTTATTGTTAAATACCGAATTAGCAACAGCTCAAAAATGGACCTCGCTCTTCGATGGTAAAACCCTAAAAGGCTGGACTCAGCGTGGCGGAAAGGCAGTTTATGAAGTAAAAAATGGAGAAATCGTGGGCATGACCGTAAAAGATACTCCTAATTCTTTCCTCTGTACCGAAAAAGAATACGGTGATTTTATTCTCGAACTCGACCTCAAACT
>JALOLV010000133.1 GCA_025455785.1 Spirosomataceae bacterium
TCGAAGAATGTCAAGAATTTATTACCGGTTAAGCCTGTAAATTCTACTTTATAGGCATCTTTATCGCCAACTTTTTCAATCCCTTGCACAACCCCCGTTACACCAGCCGTTATATAATTTGCTTCAGCAAATGGATTCGACATGATTGCTTCGGCTTGTGCTTCTTTACCTTCTTTGGGTGGCTGCTCACCTCCACGACCAAACGAACTTTTACGAACTAATTTATTGCCATCACAGATAATACTGAATAACTCCATTCCGTTGGCGTAGCTACTCATAAAGTACTTGTTTGGCATTTTAAACTTTATCTCGGTCTCCGAAACACCCCTCGGCGTCTCAGTTGTAGAACTTATTGTTACATCTTGAATCTTTGCCACAGCGTCTTTTCCACCAATTGCCGCCACGTATTTATCTAATACTTGCTCGACAGATGGAAGGTCTTGTGAGTAACTTAATGTATTGATAGTCAATACAATAGCTAAGGTTGAGATTACTCGTTTCATTTTATAAGAATTGATTGGTTAATAATAAATATTAGTAAATAATTATCGAAATGTATAATACTTTTTATAATATTGATTTGTATGTACTATTGGTCGATACGAATTTTGAAACAATTAACCCAAAAATAAGTTTTTATTTTGAGTTAGACGACAAAAATTTGATGAATGACTACCAATGTTTTACAAATGAAGATTAAAGAAAAGATTTCGATTTTTTGGTTTAGAAGAGATTTAAGGTTGGAAGATAATGCTGGTTTATACCATGCACTCAAAAGTGGCTACCCTGTTTTGCCATTATTCATTTTCGATACTGATATTCTTGATAGATTAGAGGATAAATCAGATAAACGGGTAGATTTTATTCATCAGTCATTGACAAATTTACATAAGAGTTTGGTAGATTTTGGTTCTACACTTTGTATAAAACACGGAAGAGCAGCTAAAGTTTGGCTGCAGCTTCTTACAGATTTCGACATTGCAGAAGTTTATACCAATCACGACTACGAGAAAAGTGCCATCAACCGTGATAAAGAAATCGGGGAGTTGTTAAATACTCACGCAGTTCCGTTTTATACTTATAAAGACCAAACAATTTTCGAGAAAAACGAAGTTTTGAGTGGGAGCGGGGGGCCTTACACTGTTTTTACACCTTATAGCCGAAAATGGAAAGAAACACTCACTGACTTCTCCTTAAAACCTTATCCAACCGAAAAATACTTCCAAAATTTCGTTAAAACTCAGGCTTTTGAACTATTGACATTGGAAGATATTGGGTTTAAGAAGACTGATTTGATAGTTCCAGCAAACGAATTGAGAGAAGATTTGATAAAAAAATATGATGAGTTGCGTGATATTCCATCAATCAAAGGCACCAGTCGTCTTAGCGTTCACCTCAGATTCGGAACGGTCAGTATCCGTAAATTAGCTCGTAAAGCATTACAACTCAACGAAAAATGGCTAAACGAACTCATTTGGAGAGATTTTTATATGAATATCCTTTGGCATTTTCCGCATGTTTGTGATGGTAAGGCGTTTAGATTGGAGTACGATAAAATTGTTTGGCGTAATAATGAAGAAGAATTTAAGCGTTGGTGTGAGGGGAGAACCGGCTACCCGATTGTGGATGCAGGTATGCGAGAGCTCAATGCAACTGGTTTTATGCACAACCGTGTCAGAATGATAACTTCGAGTTTTTTGATAAAACATTTATTGATTGATTGGAGGTGGGGAGAGGCCTATTTCGCTCAAAAACTATTAGATTTTGATTTCTCGGCCAATAATGGCGGTTGGCAGTGGGCCGCAAGCAGTGGTTGTGATGCTGCACCTTACTTTAGGATTTTTAATCCGACCTCACAAACACAGAAATTTGACCCCCAATTGGTTTACATCAAAAAATGGATTCCGGAGTTAAGTAGTTTTGAATACCCAAAACCAATCGTAGAGCATACATTTGCCCGTGATAGAGTATTAAAGGCTTATAAAACAGCTTTAGACAAAGAAAATCGTAATGGATGAGAATTAAATATACTGTATGATGGTAAATCTCATTCAAAAATATTCAAATCTGAAACGAACAAAGACGACCCAATTTTAAAGGTCGTCTTTATTATTTAGAGAGACTGAATAATATTAATATAAACTAATTCAGAATCGAGTCTTTTTATTCATTAATTTTGAGATTAATATTTTATTTCAGAATAAAATATTAATAGTAACTAATATTCCAAATTAATAAAAACTAATTATGGATGAATCGACATATTGGATTAAAAAACTCAAGCAAATAAAAGAAATTGAAGGTTTTAAAACTGATAAAGAGTTAGCCGACTTGTTGTCAGTAACGGCTGTTACTATTCACGACTATATGAAAGGAGTCAATAAGCAAATGAAATCAGACTCTTTGAAGCGTTTGCGTCAATTAGGATATTCTTATGATTGGCTTTTAGATGATGTAGGAGAGCCTAAAAAAGATTTGTCCCCCGAATTATTAGCTAAAGTTAAGGATTTAAATGTAGGAGATGTCATAACGAGAAGTAGGGTAGAAGAGGAGCCGATTATTGAATCAGTGAAGCCAAATACTTCTGAAAAGCTGACTGACTCCGAAGTATTTGAACACCCAATTGCTCAGTATATGCAGCAAGAGACTCTATTGCTGCGTGAGTTAGTGTATAAATTAGTATTACAAAAATAAGTTTCTACTAATTAGTTAAAGGTAATTAAATTTGTATTCGGTTGTTCTTGATTTCAGATGTTTTCAGAATCAAATATTTGAGATATATCTAATTGTAAAATCTTATATTTGATTTTCAAATTTGAAATCCAGAAAAGCAATGAAGTTTTTGCAAGATAGCACTAAGTATATTTTTGAAAAACATACAACCGATACATTAAAAGATATTTGTGTGGTTCTACCGACTCGTAGGGCTGTATTCTACTTTAAACGTTTTTTGGGGCAGTTGTCGGTTACACCTTTTTTAGCTCCGAAGGTTTATGCCATTGATGATTTTGTAATGGAGATGTCGGGTGTTAAGCAGATTGATAGAGTAGGTTTGATATTTGAACTTTTTGAGACTTTTAAGGAATTCGACCCTCAAATAGATTTTGATAGATTCATTGCTTGGGCTTCTACCCTACTGGGAGACTTTGATACAATTGACCAGTATTTGCTCGAAAATCCGAAATCTTTGTTTGAGTTTATGAGCGAAGCGAAGGCTTTGGCTCGATGGAATCTCGAATTACAAGAAAATCCGCTTGATAAAATTACGGCAACAACCGATAAGTATTTTAAACTTTTTGAGAATATTTTTAATGTATATAATGCACTCAAAACCCGATTATCTAACAAAGGTTTGGCTTATCGGGGGATGGCTTATCGGTATTTGGCCGAGGATGTAAAGCAGTTGATTCTCGAACAAACTTCTCTACAAAAATTCTATTTCGTTGGCTTTAATGCCTTGAGTAATTCTGAGGAGAGAATCATTGAAACCCTCGTGAAAGCAAAAAAAGCTGAGGTTTTGTGGGATACCGACGATTATTATATGGTTCCGAAGTATGAGCATCGAGCTGGGACGCTCCTTCGGAAATATAAAATGGAAGGGCGTTTCGGTCAGTGGAATTGGCAGTCGAACGACCTTTTGACATCCTCAAAAAATATCAGAATCATTGGCCTTCAAAATGCTTCATTACAGGCAAAATTGGCCGGATACTTCTATGCAGAAGAGTTGCGGCAAGAGCAAAGGTATTCAACTGCGATTGTCTTAGCTGATGAAAGTATGTTATATCCATTGATGTATTCATTAGATGAAAACGTCGAGGATTTTAATATTACGATGGGGTTAAGCCTTAAAAATTCGATGCTGTTTACATTAATTGATTCAATTTTTGAATTACAGCAAAACATAGCCGAATTTAAAAGTAAGACTGGCGAAACCTACAAGATTCCAAAATTCAGCCATCGACATATCTCCAAGATTTTAAACCACCCGTTCGTACGCAAGTATGAGCTTCTCAAATATGAAGGTACACGAGCCAATAAACAAATCGTAAACCCGATTCGCAACGCACTTCGAGAAATCACCAAGAATAATTTGGTGTATTTGAGTGAATCCGAAATGATGAATCTGGGCGGAACTGATAAACTTTTTAGGGTGATATTTTCTCGATGGAATGATGATACTAATAAAGCAATTAGCTCTTTTGAGCAATTGATTGATATCTTGCGTGAAGTTTATAAAGAATCGCAAGATGCCATCGAGACCGAATATTTATATCTTTTTTTGACAATTCTGAACCGTTTGGACAAGGTTGTCAAACAACAAAAAGAATTTAAGATTAGGACTTTCAAGCATTTTCTTTATGAGCTTATCAAGCAAGAGCGAATCCCGTTTAGTGGTGAGCCTGTTGCCGATTTACAAATTATGAGTTTGCTCGAAACCCGTTGTCTTGATTTTGACCGAGTAATTCTGCTCTCGACCAACGAAGGCCTGATGCCTGCCGCAAAGAAAAATAATTCGCTGATTCCGTTTGATGCTTGTATCGAATACCAATTGCCGGTTCATACCGACCAAGACGCAATCATGTCTTATCATTTTTTTAGGTTATTGCAGCGAGCCAAAGAAGTAGATATTTTATACGTTTTGCCGAGTGGAGAAGGTGTTGGCGGAGGTGGAGAAAAGAGTCGATTTATCATGCAAATCGAAAATGAATTGGTAAAACTCAACCCGCGAATCAATCTATCTTACCCGAAAATCGAATGGGATGATGCCGCCGAAGATGAGGCTGATTCTACGATTATCATTCAAAAAAATGAAATTATCTTAAATGAAATCAGTAAACATTTATCAGAAAAAGGTATTTATCCATCGCATCTGAGCCAATATCTGCGATGTTCATTGCAGTTTTATTTTAATAAAATCGCACGGGTTTCTAAAAAAGAAGAAATCATTGAGCAGTTTGGGGCTGATATTTTTGGGAATTGGCTACATAAAACGCTTGAAGATATTGATAATGATTACAAGCCAATTATTAGTGAAGCTGATGCTAAGCAGATTTTGACCGAAGTTCCGAATCGCCTCGAGAAAGCATACCAAGACGAGTTCAATGGTTATGTGATTGATTCGGGGATGAACTATTTATTGAAACAAGTTGCCGAGCAGATTCTCCAAGATTATTTTAAATTTCATATCGAAAACAAAAGTTTTCCGCTCGAAGTATTATCGGCTGAGCAGAACATCGAAGTTTTTTTTGAACCAGACATTTTGGGAAAACCACAAAAAATCAAGATTGCGGGTAGGGTAGATAGAATCGAAAGAGACGAAACGCTCAAACTCCTCAAAGTGGTAGATTATAAAACCGGTATGGTGCGTTCGGCTGATTTGAGACCCGAAAAAGACCAGCCGATTGTGGAGGCCTTGCTCGACCCCGACAAAGATAAATTTAGGCAACTTTGGCTTTATCAATATTTGATGTTGAAGGCAATGAAATCTAAAACTTTAGAAATAGCCGACCAAAAACTTGAAAATTATGATGTAAAAGCTAAAATTTATTCTTTCAGAAATATTAAAGAAAACCTTGAGGTCGATATTGAGTTTACCGAAAACCAATCAATTGATGATTTTATTGATTCTTCCGAAAGTTTATTGACCGATTTTGCAACCGAATTATTGAATCCTCACATTAGTTTTACGCAAACAAATGACTTGGAGGTTTGCGACCGATGCGATTTTAAAGGAATTTGTGGAAGGTAAGATTACAATAATTTGATTATTTTTGTGAGTCTGTCAAATTTGAAATAACATCTTAGCAAAAACAAACTAAAGATTATAAACTCGTAATGATTGATAAGTCAGAAGAATACGAAGCAATGTTTAAGGTCGAGGCTGACCTTTGGTGGTATAAAATATTACATGAAAAAACCCTAAATGTTATCAAAGAACATTTTGGAAATCGGCCACTCAAAATTTTGGATGCAGGTTGTGGAACAGGAGGGATGCTGGCTTATCTAAAGAAGAACGGATACGATTCGCTTCGTGGAATCGACCTTTCTGAAGACGCCGTAAAATTTACGACTTCACGTGGTTTTGATGTCATGCGGCTCGACCTCCGAAATATTGCCAATTATCCGGCTGATATTAAATTTGATGTAATCATCATCAACGATGTTTTGTGCTATTTCAATGATGAAGAAATTGCCCATATTTTTAAAGAATTTCGCAAGCGACTCAACACAAACGGACTCATCATTAGCAACAATAATGCAATGAAAGCATTTGAGGGCGTCCACTCAATTGTTTTGAGTATCCCACGTAGATTTGTGATTGCTGAGTTTCAAAAGATTTGCCAAACCATCAAAATACCCATTATTAAACACACCTACTGGAGTGCTTTTTTAGCTCCTTTGATTTGGGTGTATCGAAAAGCTCAATTACTGTTTTTGAAAATCGGAATCTTGAAGTTAGAAAAGCTTTCATCTGATGTGGGTTATCCCGGCGATTTGATGAATACCCTTTACTATAACGTAGTAAAATCAGAAGAAAAGATTTTGCCAATCGCTCCGTTTGGGAGTTCATTATTTATGGTACTGAAGCCATGACAAAACGCAATTGGTACATAGTTTTTATTTTACTTACCATAGTTTTTTCGTGGGTAATAATCAAAGATTTTACAAATCCATTGACTGGTTCTGGTGATGAGGGGGTCTGGACGTATTATGGATATTACTTCGCTAAAAATATTCAATTCAATTTTTTTCCGATTATTAATTTTACGAGCGACCAGATTGCTTACCCTTATGGAATCAATCAAGTACTACAAGATTGGTCGATTGAGCGTGAACTTTGGTACGCAGTTTTTTATAAATTAATTAGCCAACACGGTCCGTGGCTACAGTATTATTTTGTAGTCTCTCTGCTCATTTCGGCTTTCGGAATTTTTTATTTATTACGTTATCAATTCAGTGTTAATCAAAGCGGATTTGTCGCTTTATTGGTTACGTTTTGTAATTTTTATGCAATCAATAAATACCCTGGACACTACGCTCATGTGATTTTGCACTGGACAAACCTAAGCATTGTTTCGGATTTTTTGATAGCAAAATGGGTGTTTGAAAGAGGCAAAATTCCCCTCCATTTTTTATTTCTGAAAGCGTTTTTTCTTCTTATGCTTTTAGGTTTGAACATTGGTTATGTTGCGGGTTATGCACTTTCATCTTTTACTTTGACCACAATTTTTTCAGTAATACTTTATTTTTATCGAGCTATTGACAACGATGGTTTAACGAGTTTTTTCTCGTATTTTGAAAATGACTTCAATCTCCGAAAAATCCAAATTTTTGTTACTTCGCTTCTGATATTATTATTCGGTTATTTATATTTACCTATACTTTTTCAAATCATAATTGCCGTTAAAGAAGTCGATTCTTCGAGCATTCCTATGTGGCATTTTTGGGATAACCCACTCAGGTTGTTGCTTCCGTTTTTACCCAAAATCAATCCGCTCGATTATAATTTTCAATCTTTTATGCACGATTCGCCCGAAGGATTTGGTCCAGCGAGTCCGGGTTTGTTTTTTGTTGTTTTGGCATTAATTGGTTTTTGGCAAGCGGGTAGTAAACGCTGGATTCTACTACCTTTTATCATTTTTATGGCAATGTGCTTGGTGTTTCATACCACCAAAATCCCAACATTAAAAATATTTCCGTGGTTTGAATACAGTAGAGTTTCTTCACGCTCGACGCTTATTTATCCTCTGATTTTATCATTGGTCGCACTATTTATTGATTGGAGTAAACTAAAGACATCATATAAATTCCTTATAATTTTTTTGGGAGTAGTAGAGATTTCAACGGTTTATCACTGGCATTTTTCTCATTATCATCCTAATACGATTGATGGCTCATTTACAAAATATATGGATAAAATCAGGCAAAGTAGAGGCGAAGCCGTGCTTGATTTTCCGTTTTGTGCGATGGGTGATAATGGTATTGGGGCTGAGAATTGTATGTTTTGGCAATACACAACTGGCTTACATACTCTACAGCAATTTCATGATAAAAAGACTACAACATTCTTTATTGGCAGAGT
>JALOLV010000507.1 GCA_025455785.1 Spirosomataceae bacterium
ATTTTTAGATAGAATATGTTTAACCGTTTTAACGGTTTTATTTATTCTCAATGATTCTAAATAAATTCCAAATCACACATTTTAAACCGCCGACAGGGTTTATCAACCACTGTCGGGGTTGGTTATTTTATCTCTTTAAACTTACCCGCTTGGTGTTCTTTGGCCATTTCTACGTAATGAGCCGCACCCATTTCGAGCATTTGGGCGTATTCGGGCGAAATCTGCTTGACAACCTTTGCGGGCATTCCTAAAACCATCGAATAATCGGGTACTTCCATGCCTTCGGTTACGAGTGCGTGGGCCCCGATGATACAATATTTGCCGATTTTGGCACGGTTCAGAATCGTAGCCCGCATACCTACCAAAGAGTTATCGCCGACGGTAGCTCCATGCACAATCGCCCCGTGACCGACCGTAACGTTATCGCCGATGATAGTTGGCTCGCCGTAATCGGCATGAAGAATGGCTCCGTCTTGGATATTGGTTCGATTTCCGATTACAATTTTCTCGACATCGGCCCTGATTACTGCCGAATACCAAACTGAGGCATCTTCGCCGAGGGTGACATCGCCGATGACTGTGGCATTGGCAGCAATAAAGTTTTTTGCCATAAACGTATAGGGTTTAGATAAATTTATGAATTTTGTAAATACTCTCAAAATTAGGCGATTAATCAATGAATTCGGACTTTCTGACCAAAAATAAAGATACAATTCTGTACGGGATTTCGCTGGCGGTTTTACTGTTTTTGCTAAAATGGCTCGAAATCAGGTTTGTTGTTATCAATCACGCTTTTGAGATTTACGCCGGAATCATCGCCGTGCTGTTTACGGCATTAGGGATTTGGCTCTCTATGAAACTCACCAAGCCCAAAGTACAAATCCAAGTTATCGAAAAAGAAGTTGGCGAAGAATTTATTTTGAATGAGGATGAACTCAACCGATTGGGATTGAGCAAAAGAGAATTAGAAGTGCTACAACTCATGGCCGATGGATTGAGCAATCAAGAAATCGCCAATAAACTTTTTGTATCGCTCAATACAATCAAGACACATTCATCAAAAGTTTTTGAGAAATTAGACGTAAAACGCCGTACTCAAGCCATCGAAAAAGCCAAAAGATTGAGCCTGATTAGCTAAAACACCTCATACTTTGGTATGAAAATCGGGTTTTTGGGCAAAATCACCCAAAAGTATGAGCAAAGTTTCTGGATAACTCCTCAGTTTTGTGGCATAAAACAAATCGCAAAAACATGAAAAAAATCATCTTTACCAATGGTCTCATCTCGGGCGGAATCCTCGCCATATTTTTAGTATCGTCGATGGCTTATTGTTACTCGGCCAACAACTTCGAGGGCAATATGCTCGTGGGTTATGCTTCGATGATTCTGGCGTTTTCGACCATCTTTATAGGAATCCGCAATTTTAGGGATAAGCAAAGCGAAGGCAGTATCAAGTTTGGTGCGGCGTTCCGAATCGGGGCTTACATCTCGCTCATTGCCTCGACAATCTATGTATTGGTCTGGCTGATAGACTATTACTTTTTTATCCCTGATTTTATGGATAAATATTCGGTTCAAATGTTAAAACAATATCAAGCAAGCGGGATTTCGGCAACCGATTTGAGCGTAAAACAAGCCGAAATGGATATGTATAAGGATATGTACAAAAATCCGATTTGGGTGGTTTTGTTAACCTACATGGAGATTTTACCGATTGGACTTGTTATTTCTGTAATTAGTGCCTTAATCTTGAAAAGAAAGTAGGGGCGAAATCATATTCGCCCAAAATAAAAGAGACACATCCAAAAAAGGTGTGTCTTTTTTACTGATTTTATTCACCTGCAAACTCCAAAATATCGCCGGGTTGGCATTCTAAAGCATGACAAATGGCTTCTAAAGTGCTGAAACGAATGGCTTTGGCTTTGCCAGTTTTCAGAATAGAGAGATTCGGAAGCGTAATATCAACCTTCTCTGCCAATTCCGAAAGTGCCATTTTGCGTTTGGCAAGCATCACATCAAGATTTACAATTATTGGCATTTTTCTCTATGTTTATCCTCTCTTGAATATTTCAGATATAAAATAAACAATACCCACTGCAAAAATATAGCTTAAATCTGGGGTGAATTTTAACTTAATTTCATTGTTTATATATCCATTAATATAAACAACATAGCATTGTAACAAAAAGTCTATTAATCCAGAAACAATCATCAGATAAGCAATTTTTTCTATTGCACTTGCTGTTTCGAGCGTAAATGGTTTCTGTGTTTTAATTTTATTGAGGATATTTTTGGCCTTTTGCCATATTTTCACTATTAAAACAGCCTTTAGTCCAGAAATAAAATAGTAAATTATAAGAATACCCAGATGGTTTTCTCTTAGAAGTTTAATTGATAGCTTAGTATCAGATACATAGAGAGAATCAGAAATTTTACTAATTGGAATCATTAAATAATAAATAGATAAAACAATAAAACCAATTATAAAAATTAACGAACCATAGTAACCAATTTGAGCGGCTACTCTCAAAAACTTTAGTGTATTTGTAGTTTTCATTTTATAATTTGAGGTTTATACGGTTAATTCATTTTCTTCTTGTATTTCGACACCTCTCTTAAAGACCTGCGAGATTATATACACCAAACCCGCCATGATTAAACTCTCTTCTACCGAATAATCCATTACCAATCACGCCCAAAATAGCAATCGCCAATAACGAATAGCCAATTTTTTCGAGCAACTTCGCCACACTCATCTTAAAGGGGTTTTGCATGTTAAAGTCGGAGAACATTTTGATAACCCTTATCCAAACCTCAACTTTTAAAATACCGATGATTATCACCAAACTCATCACCATTTGGTACAACCACGAGTGCTTTACCCTCAATTCATAATAGCTCAATCCTTTATAAAGGTCTTTGGCCGCAACTGGATTGAAATAACTTACAATAAACGAAATAATTTTACTACCAACTTCGATAGATAAGCCAATCATCGTAATCCAGGCTACGATTTTCAAAACTACCAGTATTTGTTCGGTTCTTGTTTTCATTTTTTACTTGTATATTTTTTGGTTTTATTAAATTGATGATGCAATATTCGATAATTATTTATTGATAAACAATAAATTTTAAATTTTTATCGGCAAACAATTTATGAATATCGGTTTTTTATGGATGAGTGGTTGTTGTAATCATATCGAAGGCAATCAGAATTGAAGGTTAGAGTCGGCGAATCTCAAAGAATCCATAACTACCACACTATCAATGTTTTTTGTGAGATTTTTTTTGAATTTTAAATTATAGTTCATAATTTTGCAGCCCGATTCGATAAATCGGCAAAACGTAGCACTTTGCTTGCTGCCGCGATGGCAACAAAAAAGCTTCCCCTGCAAAGACGCGAAATTTTGAGTAAGAAAACGGCAAGTGCTTGGTTATCAGTCAATTGATTGTGACTCAGATTGAATCCGAAAACCACGTAATCCGCATTCCGAAAACCTTTTTAATCTGAAAATACAATGGCGAAAGATATCGCAGGATACGTAAAGCTTCAGTGTAAAGGTGGTCAAGCCAACCCATCGCCGCCAATTGGTCCGGCCTTAGGTTCTAAAGGTTTGAACATCATGGAGTTTTGTAAGCAGTTCAACGCTCGTACCCAAGACAAAATGGGTATGGTTGTGCCAGTGTTAATTACATATTTCACTGACAAGTCGTTTGAATTCGTAATCAAGACTCCGCCAGCATCAATCATGTTGCTCGAAGCAGCTAAGGTAAAAACAGGCTCTGACCAACCAAACCGTAAGAAAGTTGGGTCGGTTTCTTGGGACCAAGTGAAAACAATCGCTGAAACCAAAATGCCTGATTTGAATTGCTTTACTGTAGAGTCGGCAATGAAAATGGTGGCTGGTACTGCCCGCAATATGGGTATTACAATCACTGGACAAAAACCTTATTAATCGTGAAT
>JALOLV010000134.1 GCA_025455785.1 Spirosomataceae bacterium
AATAGTTTAGTACCGATTGAGCAGTCGAAACATCACACCGAAAAAACATCAAAAAGACCAATTGACAAAAAGGAAATTAAAGCTTTTGTCAAGAGTAATTTTAAAGAATTGAAGAAAAATAAAAGACGTGGTGATAGTTTTTGGGATAATTTTAACGAAAGAATTAAAATTGGTTTGCTTCTGTTAGCAGTTGCGGTAATATTTGAACTTATCGGTCTTACAGTTTTAGCCATTATTTTCGGTATTTTGGCAGCATATATGATAATCAGAGGTCTTAAAAAAGTGCTGTAATGAAGGTAGTTTTATTGCATGGATTTGGCGAAAATGCCTCAATCTGGGACGAATTTATTAATTTGCTTCCCAAAGAACATAATTACTTAACACCAGATTTTTCGTTTGTATCTTCTTGCAAAACAATCGATGATTATGCAGATTGGCTAAAACAAGAACTTGATAATGAGCAAGTTAGTCAATGTTTTATCGTTGGGCATTCGATGGGAGGATATATCGCTTTGGCATTTGCCGAAAAATATCCAACGATTTTGAAAGGGATTTGTCTGCTGCATTCAACCACTTATGCCGATACCGATGAACGTAAAGCTACTCGACTCAAAACGGCAGATTTTATCGAAAAACATGGTTCGGCCGAATTTATCAAGGACTTTTTGCCAAATATGTTCAATGAAGAGTTTAAGGCTACGAATCGAGAATATATTTTAAACAAAATTGAAACGTATAAACAGATTCCGAAAGAGGCTTTAATTGCGGCGACACTCGCTATGCGAGAAAGACCAGATAGACGAAACCTACTAAAAACGCTTAAAATTCCTATACAATTTATTGCGGGAGAAAAAGATAAATTTATTCCGCTCGAAGCATCAAAAGAGCAAATTGCAATTCTCAATTACTCAAAAAATGTAATTCTTGAAGGAATTGTCCACGCCAGCATGCTCGAAAATCCCGAATTAACAGCCAAAGTTTTGGGGGATTTTTTGGGGGATGTGTAAAAAAGTCTTTAATTTACTAAACCACTTATTTAATCCTTCAGCAAATGACAACCACATATATTTACACAATAAATTTTATTTTATTCTTCAATTGCCTTTGCTTGGCACAGAGGTATAGCTTAGAAATTAAAATTAATAATTGCCAAGAAAAGAAAGTTATAATTTCAGATTTTCAAAAAAAAACCATTTTAGGTACTGAAATTTGCAAAAATGGGATTGTTACGTTCTCAGGAAAATTAGATGAACCTATTTTCTCAAAATTAGAAGTTGAAGGTAATGATTCATACTTAGATTTCTTCTTGGATAATAAAGAATTCAAGATAAACACTTTTAAAGATTCACTCTGGAAAGCTCAAATTTTAAATTCAGAACTCAATGATGAATATAAAAATTATGAAAATTTAATTGCTAATCCAATCCGAGAAGAATTAGTAAATTATACAATTGAAAAAAGAAATTTAGATAGTCGAGATTCATCAAAAATTGATAAAATAAAAAATAAAATTGATTCGCTTCAAGCAGAATCTCAGAGGAATCTCATTGAATTTATCAAAAAAAAACCTAACAGTTATTTAAGTTTATTTTTCTTAAAAGGTCTTGCAATAGAGTTACCCAAAATAAAAGAACTTTTTGATTCATTGATTCCATCATTGAAAAACACCCCGTCTGGAAAAGCCTTCTTTGAAAAAATAAACAAAATTGGAACAATCAAAGCTGGCGATAAAGCACCAAACTTTTTACTTTCAGATAATAATTCTCAAAAAATTTCACTAAGTAACTTCATTGATAAGTATATATATCTTGATTTTTGGGCGAGTTGGTGTGGCCCATGCCGAGCTAAACATCCTGAACTTGTTAAGCAATATCAAAGTACCAAAAATGATAAATTTGAATTTATTAGTATTTCAAATGACGAAGATTTAGAAAGCTGGAATAAAGCTATTCAGAAAGATAAACTTACTTGGTATCAACTCATTGATGAAATTGATTCAAACGGATTAAGTACTTCAAATTACTATGGTGTTTATGGGATTCCATCAAATTTCTTAATCGACAAAAATGGATTTATAATCAAAAAAGACATTAGTATTGAAGATTTGAAGATTTTCTTGTCAAACCTAAAGTAACACATTTTAATTTACAATTATATAAAAAACACATGACACAATTCCGCATAACAATTACCTTATTAGCATTGTTGCTCAATTATATCATATCCCTCGAATAAGGAATAATCAATGTAAAACTTCATAATTATAGTATCAAACCGTTATGTTTGGAATCCAACACTTAAATGATGTCCAATATATCATTAAGAAAATTTCACAGGATTATAGACTCAACGATTTAAAAAAATACAATCAAAGTAAAGAGATAGAAAACCTCAAATTTGAAATCATTGAATTCGACTTCGCAAATGACTTAATTACATTGAAAGTTACAAAAAAGTAGGTTTGGATATTTTTTTAAATGTTATTTCGCATTTAAACGACTTCAAAAGAGTGAAGTATAGCAATACCATTGCTATACTTCACCCATTTTCTAACTCGCTGGCGGCACAAACAAAGGTGCAGAATTCCCTGCCAATAAAGCAGTGATGCTATTGAACAAATCAACGTTCTCTACCACATAAAATAACCCACCACGAGCGTTTTGGCTAATGGCACAAGTAGGTGGAGCCGAACTATTCGATTTTTGAATCGGTTGTAGTGTACCTTGCTGATTCATATCACCAAAGATTGAAAGTGGTTTGGTTTTATCTTTAGAAACTCCGACTTTTGCATGATTACAGTTCGGATGGTCTCCTCCTGCCAAGCCAATATGTGTATTTTCCCAAACTCCCGATAAAGCAATTTCTACCGCTCCGGGCTTTTGAAAACCATCTGGCCAGCAGGTAATATCCGATGAACCATCGGTGGACATTATCGTTGGGGCGTCCCACCAACTGGCTACACGCAACGGCAAACCATTAAGTTTGGACGAAACAAGCTGCCAAACAGGTGCATTGATAGTTTTGGGCTTAGATAGTACCTGCACACCACTCGATAAAGTAGCTTGAGTCATGGCAGTACTTCTTGAAATTTTACCGAGTTTACTTACCAATTTTTGAACATCGGCAGGCCCACCATTTTTTACGATTTGTGGCAAAGTTGGGTCAGTTACCACACTGGCATTGATAATGGCATTCAAAAGAGTAACCAAGTCATCTTTGTTGATTTTCAGACAAAAAAAGTGCTGACTTACTTCAACATCATCGTCTTTGATACAACCAAGCGTATTGCCATCGGTTTTTCGAGGATTGCTCTGATTTCCAGCCGCAGGCCAAGATGGAGTAGAAACCTGTAATACAAACCCTTCACCAACTTCATTCCAAGCCAACATACCTTTTGAATGTCCATAAGGGGCAGATTTTGACTCCATCGGGTCATTATAAAATTGGTCATTCCAAATTACATAATTTACATCATCGCCAGTAGATTGGTAAACTTGAGCAAAAGTGGCTCCAAGAGGGTCTGTAAGTGTTGCTCCCAAACAGCCTTGACCTTTTACAAGTGTCGGATTTTTATCGGTTGCAAAAACGTACTGTTGGCTATGCCCATTTGTGTAAGCCTGAACAGTACCACCAAAAATTCCATTTGAACCAACTGCTGGTGTAACACCATCGTCAGTACAACCCGGAAAAGAAGCACTATTAAATTTGAATGCAAAAAACCAATCAACAGGTTGATTTTTACCAGCGAGGGGTGTAAGAGTTTTCATGAAAATTGGATTAAAATTAGGGTAAACTTTAAAAATCTATTTTACAGATGGCGGATTCTACAATTGAATGGGAAACACTTGAAAAATGAAGAATTAACTGAATAAATGGAAAAAAGTAAATTTATCGTAAATTCAGGGTTATTTGTATTACATAAAACCCATATAATCAACATTTTATAGATTTTGAAATAACTTGGTTAATTGAGAAGTATAGAATCCGTGGCACGGCTGGAGCTTTATTGCTGAAAATTAGGGTTTTATAGCTTAGCCTTGTCACGGTTTTTTCTGGGAAGTTATTTCACAGTCTAAAAGAAACCAAAAACTCCGTAGTAGTTATATTTCAGCAGAAAATGTAACTTCCCAAGCTCTCAATCCCCATCGGGGCAAATTCTACTAAATTTAATCCTGAATTAACGTCAAATTTAAAGTGAACTATGGTATTGTTTTCTGACTGTTGGAAATTTCTTAATGAAAATACTGTAGGAAAACTCCGTGATGGGTTCTTCCAAACCACTATTTACTTTCAAATAATTGTATTTCAAAAAAGCATTCTTTAGAAATACAAAAGACTTTTGTAAGCCAATAATCGGCTATTCACAAAATTCTTAATTCATAACTCAAGTTAAATTTATGTAAATTCAATAAAAAATCAAATAAATCTACAATTTTTATAAATCGGTGTTGAATCACTTTTTCGAAATTCTTAGTAAAATAGCTTTTTTATTTTTCTCAAATCTTCAATTTTCTATAAATAAATTTTCTAAAAAAAAGACTGTTACAAATAAATGTAACAGTCCTTAAAATTCTCTAATACCTATATCACTTATAACGATAATAGACTATCAATTTGGGTCTTATTGCCGGATTTCGCTCTTCACTCGAAGTCAAACTCGTCAATTTGTAGGGCGACTCAGTTTGATGTTTAATCAAGAAACCAAAATTGCCATTTTGAACTTGGTCTGCTATTAAGTTTTTTACATTCAAATTTAGGTAATTTTGCGTTTGACTTTGAGAAGCAGCCGCTAAAATTTGATTTGTATTAGTAGTAGCAGGCTGATTATTCCAGTTTGTTGACGAAGGATTCCAATCTTGTACAATTCTCTTAATTTCAAAAGCATTTGAACCAAAATGACCTGTAAACGGTGGATTATCAGCTACAAAATTTTGACTATAATACAATGATAAATAGGCGGAATCAATCACTGCATTTGATGGAATTGAACTCAAGTCAAACTTAATGAGGGTTCTTCGGGTTTCGGTATTTCCAAATTGAGACCAGTTATAAGGTACCAGATACCTATTTCTTTCATAAGAATTCGATGTAAAGAGGCTTGATATATCGATATCAGCACTGTTTGAAGAATCAGGTTGTAAAGTAAGGGTTACTGGTATGAAGCAGTCATTGTTGATAATTTCGGCAGAAAAACTCGTTCCGCCTCTTGCTTCAAAACCAGAATTCAATTCAATTTTCCGTCCTGCTTTGTATGATACCAGCGAAGGGTCAAAGATTTTTTGGGATGACGCAATCGAAAGGCTTGCCTGACTGAGGGTTGTATCTACATTAACACTATCAATCAATGTATGAGTTGGCGAAATTACATTAATCTTACCTTCATAAGAACGTGCAATATTACAAGAGCCACGGTCAAGGATAGCTCTCATTTTTGTTGTTTTTAATAACTTGTTGTAGGTAAAATTTGAACTATTGGTTTGAATTGTCGTCCAAGTCTTAAAATTATCCTCTGATTTTTCCCAGCCAATAATACTTCCCGAGTGATTAGTCAAACTCATGACTCCACCATTGAAAATTGCACAAACAGTGTCATTTCCCATGACTTGACCCGAAAGAATAGGGCTTATTGTAGCTTGGTTTACCGTAAAATTTGTAAGAACTCTACAATTTGGATTGTCTGATGAAGAAACATAATAGTTTTTAGAGATTGGCACAATGGTATTACTTATTCCAGAACCTGCCACGCCAATTGGATTAAAGGTACTTCCTGTAAATATTTGACTACCACCTGTAGGCTCTGTAAACCATTGAAACGGATTGCCAAAACCCATAATATTTGTATTTAAAGTATATGAACCTGTTACGTTTTGCAAATACGATGTTACGACCACGTAGTATTGTGTTCCGGCAGTTACTGAGTAATTAATTAATGAAAGTAAATCAACCCCAGAGTCATCATCAGCAGCTAAAAGATTTGTAGTTGGCTGACTCGGATTAAACGAACCTGAATACAAGAATAGATAGGTATCAAAATTCCCAGTAGTAATTTCAAGTCTCACATTACCAGAGGTTTGAGGCACAAGTGGATAGACCTCATAATAAAAACCTGATGAGTAACCCGGACGTCCGTAAACTGGGTCATTTGCATTCAAATCACTTGCTATATTTGAGTTAAATGAACTTGGGGGCATTTTAAGACCTTCGCCAGTTGGTACTGAACCATTCTGACATACACCATATGTAGAAACAAGTGGCTGAACTGGGGCCGGATAAACTGTTACTCTCACAGTCTGTTGAATTTCTCCGCTTTGTCCACAACCGTTCGGACTGATGAAAAAGATGTAATTTACATTGATGGCACTATTGGTAGTATTTATAAGTGCTTCACTAATTTGAGGTCCATTCCCAGACGAGGTTGGATTACTGATACCATTAACTGCGGGTCTTGCCCATCTGAAATTTGTACCAGCCGTAGAGCTTGTAGCTAAATAGTTGAAGGTTGTTCCTGTACAAGTCAAGTTTGTTAATGGAGAAGAAAGGGCATTTCCATCGAGCGGAGTAAAGTCTTCGGTTACTACTCGGTCATCGGTCGAAGTCCCTGTTGAGGCATTTTTACCGAGTCCTCTTCTGGCAAAGGCTCTACTGATTGCACAACGATAACGACCTCCGAAAAGAGCTTGGTCGGCAGCTAATATTGCATCGCGAGCTTGAACAAAACTTGGGCTACATGGCTGTAACCTTAAACCTTCGTTCACTAATTTGAGTGCGGCAACATTACCAACCATGTTACTTGTATTATAAACATTTGGTTCAATCGCATTGTCCTGCAAAATGATTTCCCAAGTCATATCCCAAAGCATGGTACACCAGATTG
The DNA here is from genome assembly GCA_025455785.1 of Spirosomataceae bacterium. Taxonomy (GTDB): domain Bacteria; phylum Bacteroidota; class Bacteroidia; order Cytophagales; family Spirosomataceae; genus JALOLV01. The sequence continues at coordinate 6,875 of JALOLV010000134.1, forward strand.
AGCCAATACCATGGGGCTGCGAAAAGTTAAAGTTCCCGACGGCAGCATAGGTTACGATTGGATTAACAACATCTTTATTGTACGAATACCTATACGGGCGTATCCCTAAACCAGAAGTAGATTGACCAAGAACGTAAGTTCCTATCCCTCTCGGAATATTCGCACTTTCAACCGTCGGGGTCAAACTACTCCAATTAGTTGTAAGCATCAATCCTAAGTAATCGCTCCAACCTTCTCCACCTTGCTCGGCATTCCAAAGACACGATACATTGTTTGGCCCTCCAGTCAGACGAATTGACCAACCGTGGCCGTATTCGTGGGCAATTATCGCATTGTCAAAATCGCTATCTGCTTGATAACTGGATGGATAATCCCAAAGAAACATTTGCATTCTTGGATTACTACCATCAACAGGAGTATAAAAATTGGCATTATTTGTTCCACTTCCATCTTGAGCATCTGCAAACACAAAATCGTTACCTACTCCTCCTCTACTCATATTATTTTTTTGGAAATTACCCGAAGGCTCATCAAAACCCATCTTCCACAATACATCATGAATTAAATTATTCCAAAAAAATAAATTTGTAATTGCGGCATTTTGGTTGGCCGCCGCAGTATTTAAACCAAGGGTATAAGGATAATCAAAATCATAGTTTGAGGGATTTGGTCTATTGCCTCCAGTATTATCTCCATTGGTATCGTCTTGGGCATAAACATTGTTTCCTCTTGTATCAGTAAATGTTGTTGTACCGTCATGGTGCCAACCATTAGTTAAGCCGGGACCTGTACCACTCGGAGCAAAATCGGTATATGGATTAGTTACCACACTTCTCGAACCATGAATGGGGCTTTCGATAGGATAATTAAAAACCGTGTAACTATTGGCAAGTAAAGCCTTTTTTGGCTCCGAATGTTGCTCCGTTGTTGCATTTTTACACAAATTGAGTTGTAAATGGTCGGCATGATTATGCCCAAACTGACACTTTATAACATTATCTCTAACATTAATAATTTCTCCTGTACTTGCATCAATGTGAGCTTCCCAAGCATTTTGCTTATCAACTGTTGAAAAACTAACATCCCAAACCAGTGAGATTTTTCTTACTGATTTATTTTCGAGCAAAACATTATGAGCAAACCAGTATAATTTTACCTCTATGGGTTCATCCGAAA
>JALOLV010000135.1 GCA_025455785.1 Spirosomataceae bacterium
CAGATTGAAACGGCCTATTTTATAATGTTCTGTATTTGTGGTGGTGCCTACTTACTCGCATGGTTGATTATGCACATGCTTGTACCTAAAGAAAAACCAGTAAATCTTTAAAAAACAATAAATGAAAACGATATTTTTTGTATTAATCACCCTTTTTTCGGTTTCATCTTTTGCTCAATCAAAAGAGGAGATTGCAGTCAGTAAAGCAGTAGAATCTCTGAAAAATGCAATGTTGAGTGGCAATCGAGCTGATTTAGAATCTATCGCTACCAGCGAATTAACCTACGGTCATTCTAATGGTTTAATCGAGGACAAAGCTCAATTTGTAGAAGCACTTGCTTCGGGTAAATCTGATTTTGTAACCATCAATCTTTCAGACCAAACGATTCGTGTAGTCGGCAATACCGCTTGGGTTAGGCATAAATTGGCTGCTGAAACCAACAATGGGGGAGTGGCAGGGACTACAAAACTTTCGATACTCTTGGTGTTTCAAAAACAAAAGGGATACTGGAAACTACTGGCCAGACAAGCCGTTAAAATTCCTTAATTTGCAAGAGGTCTTCAAATTTGAAGACCTCTTTTTTTGTTTAATTGTTGAATAAAACAAAAATAAAACCGTATTTTGTATCCAGTTACTTCAAACAAAACTAAGATTTGTATATTGTGAGAGCCGAACTCGAAAAAATTATTGATAATCTTGAGACTGTATTTCGTGGTGATGCTTGGCATGGACCTTCTATTTTGGAACTTTTGCAGAGTATGCCAAACGACGTAACATCAAGAAAATTCCCGTATTCAAAACATTCAATTGCAGAGTTGGTTTTTCACCTTACAGCATGGCGTAAGTTTGTTATTAAAAAGATTGAGGGCGATATTCATTATGATTTAGTCAGTGAGGAAGATAACTACGGAAACCAAGACGTCTTGCAGGACTGGAAGGTTTTGATTGAAAATCTTAAATTGGCACAAAGCGAATTGGTTGAAAAACTCGAAAGTTGTAACGATGAATTATTAGTGAAGATGGTTCCGGGTCAGTACTATGATTTCCATAAATTATTGACTGGTCTGATTCAACACGATACCTATCATTTGGGTATGATTTGGGTTTTATGGGAATGATTATCAATTTTTTGTTGTTTGGTTGCAAGTGTAAGATATTTATTAGTTTATGGTATTCGTTATCGCTAATCGTTGGTATGATATTGAAAATTAGATAATTATGAATATCTATTGACTATTTTAAAATAACCACTTATGTTATTATTTTTTGAATTATAAAAATGGAAGAGAATCAAGTTAGTACCATCGAAATCGACAGAATTAAAAATTTATTCAATGCTGCATTTCATGGTGGAGCGTGGCACGGGCCTTCGGTCTTAGAAGTTGTAAAAGACATTAAACCAAAAACTGCGGGTCATCGTCAGAAAAATATTCATACTATTGCCGAGTTGATTTATCATATTACGAGTTGGAGAATCTTTGCGGTTAAGAAAATTGGTGGAGACGAGGAATTTGTCATTGATAATGATAAACTCAATTGGGGAAATCTTAAATCAATTGATGAATTTGAGTGGGAAACCCTTCAAATGGAATTAACCTTAAGCCATGACGAATTGATATTGGCTTTAGAAGATAAAGACGATTCATTCTTGGATGAAATTGTTCCGGGTACTGAGTATGACTTTCACACACTATTACACGGAATCATTCATCATGATTTGTATCATACCGGACAAATCGCCATTTTGAAAAAAATGAAACCAAAATCGGCAGAAGATGATGAAGACCTGCGTGGAAGCCGATATTTTAATGATGGTTTTGAAGATGAGTATTAAAAACACCTAATAAAACATGACAGTTGGATTGAGATTCTCAATCCAATTTTTTTTTAAATTTCGATTTACTTTAAAACCCCTTTTTGATTTATCTGTTATTCCAAATGAATTATCTCTGATTGTCATCCACAGTTATTCAATTTTTTTAAAAATATAGTACTGTCAATATGGTTAGCTATTGTTTTTTTCTATTACGTCAGAATTTTCACGTTTGTAGTCGATATTTACTTTTTAATAATTTTTCAATCGCAATTTTATTACGAAATTTGTAGTTTAAACTACGATAGTGACAACCTAAACCAGATTATTTTTTCTAAAATGAAAAGTTTTCAAAAACCCCTGTTTGTGTTATTTGTCGGAGCATTGATGACCTCATGCGTGGCAAAGAAAAAATTTACAGAGCTTCAATCGCAATACGACAAAGCCCAGAGTGATTTAGTAAAATGTGGAGACACTGTTCAAGATTATAAAACAAAACTTGAAGCAATGTCGAAAACACAGCAAGACACCGAAACCCAGCGTGTTGCTGCATTATCGCAAGTTCAACAAAGAGAACAACAAATCAATGACTTGAAAGACCAAATCGCTGATTTACGTTCGATGAGAGACAAACAAATGGAGCAAGTTGGTAATTTGACGGTATTGTCGAAAGCCGCTAATGACAACATCGACAAAACATTGGCACAATTGGCTCAGAAAGACCGTTATATTAACCGTCTTCAAGCAGCTAAAACTAAGGCCGACTCTATCAACCTTGCTTTAGCTGTCAATCTCACAAAAGTTTTGAGTAGCGGTATCGACGAGCAAGATATTGAGGTAAAAGTTGATAAAACGGTAGTTATGGTTAATCTTTCAGACAAAATGCTTTTTAGAAGTGGTAGCTACAAGATTACACCAAATGCAAATACCGTATTAGAAAAAATTGCTCAAATCGTGAAGTCAAGACCAGAACTTGAGGTGATGGTTGAAGGTTATACTGACAATGTGAAAATCAATACTGATTGTATCGATGATAACTGGGATTTGAGCGTAAAACGTTCGACATCGGTAGTAAGAGCTTTGCAGAAAGATTTTGGTATTGACCCTAATAAATTGATTGCGGCAGGTAGAGGTGAGTTTAATGCTTTGACTTCAAATGATACGCCTGATGGTCGTGCCACAAACCGCCGTACAAGAATCATCTTGATGCCTAAACTTGACCAATTCTACGATTTATTGAATCCAGATAAGTGATAAGGCCAATATTTTTTATAATTACGAAAAATCCCTCGAAAAATTCGGGGGATTTTTTGTTTTATGGGATAACTAAAGTGGCACTAACCGGAAAATGGTCGGATGGATAAAGACCCTCCCAAGCATCCGAATGGGTTGCGTGTTTCAGGCACTTGATTCCATTTTTTACGAAAATGTAGTCAATATGGCTTTTAGGGTTTTCTTCACCTTTAAAACCATTGAATGTCCCATATGGCCCAAAATGTGGCATTTTACTAATTTTTTCTGAATCAGTTAATTTATTAGGGTTTGTTTCATCAACTAATATTTTTATTGGTTCATCATTTGGTGTTGCGTTAAAATCGCCCGTCAAGATGCTTGCTTTTCGTCCAGCAATTTCATGAATTTTTCTAAGAACTAACTTTGCACTTTCCCGACGAGCCACCTGACCTTGATGGTCGAAATGGGTATTGAAAACATAAAAAGTTTTACCGGTTTTTATTTCTCTGAATAAACCGTATGTTACAACTCTTTTGCAAGCGGCATCCCACCCAAATCCCACTTTGTCACAGCTATCGCTCAGCCAAAATGTATTTCCTTTTAGCAGGGTAAACTTATTTTTATTATAAAAAATTGGCGAGAATTCACCTTCCTCTTTACCATCATCACGGCCAACACCAATCCATTTATGATTTGGGAGCCTATTTTCTAAATCTTTGATTTGATTGAAGAGGGCCTCCTGCATTCCAATAAAATCAGATTCGTTGTATTGGATTAGTTCGGCAACTCTATCCTTTCGGTTATTCCATTGATTTATTCCATCGTTTGGGGTATCGTATCTGATGTTAAATGTCATAACCTTAATTTGTGCTGAAGCAAATGGCGTAATGAATACGCACACAAGTATCAATAGATTTTTAATCATGGGTAAATAGTCATTTTGTTAATCCACAAAAATACAAAACCACCGAGAATTTACCCGATGGTTTTCTTTAATTTATATTGTAGGTTTAATTAACGTAAGTTTTGTATTGAACTCTTGGTAAATAGTTGATTATTAACTTGTTAGGTACTTCTGTCTTTTGAATTGCAATTATTGGAGTTGGAATTTAGCTATTTTTAACCCAACGGAACACATATCAGTAGAAATATTTAAGCCCAATTGATTTCAAGTCCCTCTTGGGATGAAACATCGTCCGCAACGGGACTTTTTCGAGTAAAATCGGTTCTATTTCTACCAAAATTTTATCTATAAGGATTATTTTCCTTGATAAACGAGACTTATGGAGAATACTGATAAATTATTTGTAAGAACAAGAAACGGTGTGTTTTTACAGTATTTTCAATGTAGAAATATCCAGCATAAGCAAGATAAACCAGAATTCACATTAATCAAGGTCTTGTCAAAAACTTAGTGGGGTTGAATTTTCCCTTTTCGTACCTAAAATAAATGTTACCAACCCTGACAATGGTTTTGTTTTTGATTTTGGTTACATCCTGAATATCGTCTTCGAGTGTATGAATCGAGCCTTTGGTCTTTTTAGCGATTTTTAAGTAGTCTTCCTGAAACGCTAATTTTCGGTTGTAGGTTTCGCCGCATAAAATTAAATGAATTGGCTTTTTGATTTTTGAAAGTAAATCAATATCCTTTACAGGACTGCTGTTATCAGCAATCATTACTACTTCGTCAATATCCTTAAAATTATTAATAGCATATAGGACGGCCTCAAGGTTGTTTTCTGGCTTATCTTTGTTATTTTCTGAGTTATTAATTGCCGAAAACATCGTGTTCCAGAGCATATCTTCGTTTTTGTCCCGAACAGAAAACATTTTTGCGGGCATTCTGCCTTTTTTCTGATTTCCAAGACTATCACAATCTGTAAAAAATACGATACCTTTTATTGTTGTGTTATCTTTGTTTTCGGACATCCAATCAAAAAGTTGTGTCGTATAAACAAACATGCTTGAAGTAATATCACAAACAATTACAATATTTTTCCATTTTTCTATATTACGGTCTAATGCTTGGTAGGTAGTCAATTCAAAAGTTCTGCCCAGAGCCCTCACTTTTGAGATTTTATCACTCGTCGATGTAGCATTAGCGGCCAAGAAACGAATTTCTTTTTCGGCTAATACTTGTTGATATTGACTGCTAAATTCTAAGTTTTTACCAATTATTCGGTTAATTTCTAAGTCAATTGGTTCATTATTTGGGGTCTCTGAGAGTTGTGTGGATACAGTTAAAGGTAGAGATGTTTCATCATTAATTTCAAGTTTAGTTTCGGGTGATTTTACAATTTGTTTAGTTGTGTGGATGGTAGTTTTTGTTTCATCTTTAGGTTTGTCTTTAATTGGATTGTTTGTTGTTAGGTAATCTTTTGATGAAGTTTTCAATTCAGTTTGTATGCCTTTACTATTGGTTTTGTTGTTGTTGAGAGTAATTCCGACCGATAGAATAACTACCAAACCTGCTACTACCGAGGCAATTTTTAGATTTGAATAAAAATTGTCTTGCTTGAGTCGTTTTTGCATCAATTGCCAATCAGAATCTTCAAAAGGCGGCTGATACGACTCAAGTTTTGATTTTATTATTTTATGTAACTGTTCGTTGTCTTTCATGTCAATTCATCAATTTATTCAAATACTTCCGCAACATTGAATTTGCTACCGACAAATGGGCACGAGAGGTACTTTCGGCAATGTTTAACAAATCGCCGATTTCTTTGTGCGAGTATCCTTCGATAACATAAAGGTTAAATACAGTTCGGTAGGTTTGAGGGAGTTTTTGAATAGCTTTTATTATATCCTCTGAAGATAGCACAGCATAAATATTTTCGTCTCCATAATCGCGACTAACTTCGTTTTCGGTCAGTTGTGTTAATTGTCTTTTTACATTTCTTCGGTGATAGTCGATTGCAATATTTACCATAACTCTTCTAATCCAAGCCTTTATGGTTTCCAGATTCTCGACTTTATGAAGGTTTTTGAAAATTTTTAGGAAACCATCGTGCATCATCTCCAAAGCATCGTCTCGGTTTTCGGCATAACCCATACATACACCCAAGGCAAAGCCGTGAAAATGCTCATAAAATGCTTTCATGGCACTTTCTTTACCTTGAATACAATCCTCTACTACCTGCGAAATATTTCGTAGTGATGACAAACCGTGAATATTTTTGCTTAACCTAAAAATTTTATTTGATAATTAAATTAAAACTGAATTGGTTGTATCACAATTTTCTTTGGTTTCATTTAATTATCAAGACGAAAGCGATTTAGTAAACGCTGTGGTTTTTTGTTTTTTTATTAAAAAATCACTTTTGAAATTTGCTGGAAGATTATAAATGACTCATAACAAGCAAACTAAAACCTCCAACTAATAATTTTTGGTAGTTGGAGGTTTTGCAAAAAATTATAATCCTCCTCTAAGAGTTATGACGAAGTTACGTCCCTGAGATGAAATCCCAGAGGCAAAAGTTCGATAATTTCTATCAAGGATATTCTCACAAGCTAATTGAATTTGGATATTTTTTTGAACCTGATAGGCTGTTCTTAGGTTTAAAGTCCACCACGAAGGCATTCCATCAGCGGTTGCATAAATGAGATTGTCTTCGCCACTTGGGCTGTAGTCTTTGAGTTTTTTCCAGCCATTATAAATGCTAAAAACTTCGACTTGAAGTAATTTTCTCTGAAATTTTAGACCAGTTCTGCCAAACATCGGTGGGATATGGTCTAAAGGTGTCTTTTTATCATCATTTATGATACCTTGAGTCGAGTTTAGGGTGCTACTGAGTGTCAATCCATCCATCAAGTTTGCATAAAAATTGACATTCCATCCGTTTACAGTTGCTTTTGCTTTGTTTTGCGAAGCCATGACTTTGCTCAGAACTCCATTATAACTTACTGTACTTTGTCCGTTAAGCGTAAATGCGTCAACGACAATGGCATTCTGAAATTTGGTATAAAAATATGTTCCTTCGATTCTAACTCTATCACCAATTTTCTGACTTACAGTAATCTCACCATTGTAAGTATATTCTGGTTTAATATCAGGATTTGGCACAACCAAAGTACCCGAAACCGAATCGAAAACTTTTGCCAAATCGTCGATATTGGGTGTACGATAGCCAGAAGAACCCAAAATACTCAACTTTGTTTTTTCGGTAGGATTAAAAATCAAACCCACGTTTCCAGTCAAGGCATTTGTTTTTTGTTCAATAGAATTAAACGGGAATGGGAAAAAAGATTTTTCAATAAATTCAGCCGACAGGCTCGAACCACTGTACCTAAACCCAATTTGACCAATCAATTTGTCCGAGAACTTGTAATGGTCAGTAAGGTAGGCTGCCCAAGTATTCATTTTGTTTTCGCCATCGGGGTATCGAGTGTCAGCCTTTCGTTCTACACTCGTCGTGATTGTGGTAAATACTGCGGTTGAATTTACATCATTAGATACCAGTTCTATCCCGTAGTTAAGTGTATTTTTATTCACAGATTTCTGAAAATCAGCATTCAATGAATAAACTTTAACTCGTTCGAGCTGACTTTTTCGATTTATATTATTGAAACTTCGAGAAATCCGACTCTCTTCAATGTCCTGATAGGCCGCAGAGATAAATGCTTTATCGTAGGCAATTGTACCTCTCAATTCTAACTGATACGCCGCCATTAATCTTTTTTCGGGGCCATAATACCATTCGGCGAATCGAGGTGCATTATTTCGCACTTCTGTCAATCTATCATATCGAGGAACATCTGATGTATTTGAATATTGAAGATTCAAAATGTGCTTCACTTTGTCTGATGCTTGAAATGAAAATTTTTGAAGGAAATCATATTGTTTATAACCGCTACCGACTTGTCTATTGACGTTTGGATTTGTAACTGAAACGTCTTTATCGCCCTGACGTTCAACAAAAAAAGTTCTTTTACCAAAATTTGGATACTTCTCAAGGCGATTAGCTCCTTGGATAACATCTCCAAAATCTGAGAATGT
>JALOLV010000136.1 GCA_025455785.1 Spirosomataceae bacterium
TTTATCATAATCAGTACCGATGGCAGTATCGCCCTCATCAACCCTCGCCCCGATATGGGTCAAGGCTCGACCCAAGCGGCTCCATCATTGATAGCCGAAGAATTAGAGGTTAGTTTAGATAAGGTAAAACTCATTCAGTCGGATGGTAAATCAAAATACGGTAGCCAACAATCAGGCGGAAGTAGTACCGTTCGTGGGCTTTGGAATCCGCTTCGCAAGGCTGGTGCAGCAGCCAAAGAAATGCTCATCGAAACTGCAGCTAAACGCTGGAACACCCCAGTATCAAATTGTTATGCACAAGATGGCAAGATTCATTTAAAGAATTCGGATAAATCATTTACTTACGGCGAGTTGGTAGATGAGGCATCCAAACTGCCTGTTCCGAAAAATCCGAAGCTGAAAGACCCCAAAGATTTCAAAATCTTAGGTAAATACAACAAACGCCTCGATGTACCAGATAGGGTTACGGGCAAAGCTGTTTACGGAATTGATGTCGATGTGCCGGGCATGGTTTATGCCTGCATTTTGCACTCACCCGCCATCCACGGAAAAATCGCTTCGATTGATGATTCCGAAACAAAAAAAGTTGCGGGTGTTTTGCAAGTAATGAAGTGCGAAAGACCCATGCCCCATCGTAAATCTGATGCGGTGGCGGTTATTGCCACAAACTGGTGGGCGGCTCTCAAAGGCAGAAAAGCATTGAAAGTTAGCTGGGATAACGGTGATTTAGAAAAAAACATGACCACCGATAAGTACTTTGCTGCCTGCTACGATGCTGCCAAAAAAGAAGGTATTAATCACGAAGAAAAAGGAGATTTTGCCGCAAAATTTGCCAGTGCTTCTAAGAAAATTGATGCAATTTATGAGACTCCATTCTTAGCACACGCTCCTATCACAAGGACCAGACGGCGGTTTGGCTGATGTTTCGAGGGCATTGGGCATTAGCAAAGATAAAATCAAGTTCAATGTTCCGCTTTTGGGTGGCTCGTTTGGTCGTAAAGCCTATCACGATTATCTCAACGAAACCTGTTATTTGGCAAAAGAACTCAAAAAACCCGTAAAAATGATATGGACTCGTGAGGATGACATCACGCAAGGGCCGTATCGTCCGGGTATGTTGAGTGCTATGCAGGGTTTTGTTCAAGGTGGTCAAATTGAGGGTTTTCACCACCATGCCATCGGAGAATCTATTGTGGGTCAAGTATTTAACGGTCTTAGAAGCGATGAAGCAGACCCTTGGTTGTCGGGCGAAATCAGTACCGAGAATAGCAAATACGAATTTCCAGTTTCTAAAATTAGTTGGACAAATGTCAAAACCGATATTCCGATTGTTTGGTGGCGTTCGGTTTATGCTTCAAATTTCGGGTGGGGACAAGAGTGTTTCATTGATGAATTAGCCCATTTGGCAGGCAAAGACCCGCTCGATGCTCGTTTGTCAATTATCAAAGATGGGCGTTACAGAAATGTACTTACTACTCTTGCCGAAAAGGCAAATTATAAAGAGAAACTCCCAGAAGGTTGGGGACGAGGAATCGCCATTTTTGCATCGTTTGGTAGTATAAGCGGAGCTTGCATAACAGTTTCTAAACAAGGTTCGGGAATCAAAATCGAAAAAGTGGTATCGGTTTTAGATTGCGGCTATTATGTAAACCCAGACCATGTAAAAGCTCAAACCGAAGGCAATATCGTGATGGGTATCTCGGCGGCCATCAAAGGCGGAATAACATTCACCAATGGGGTCTGCGACCAAACTAACTTCCATCAATATAATGTAATGCGACTCAACGAATCGCCCAAAATGGAGATTCATATCATTGATAGTGGCGAAAATCCGGGTGGCGTTGGTGAACCGGGGCTTCCGCCAATTGCTCCAGCTTTGGGCAATGCCATTTTTGCAGCCACTGGTAAAAGAATCCGTAAATTACCATTTGATGTGAGTAATATTGGGTAGTATAATTCCTTAATTGTCAAAAAAGAGTTGTGCATGGCACAACTCTTTTTTGTTTTATTTGAAGGATAAATAATTAGGACTTTCGCTTTAGCTATTTTGTCCCATCGGGACAAAATATCGGTAGATAAAATTTAAGTCCAATTGATTTCAAGTCCCGTCGGGACGATATATCATCCCTAACGGGACTTTTTTCGAGGAAAATCTTTCCTGTTTCTACCGACATTTTATCCCTACGGGATATTTTATTTGTTAAGCGAAAGTCCTAATCATTAATAACGAATAAAAATCACGTGATATGATTTTGAATTGAGGTAACTGCTACACAAAAAAGATTGATTATACAATCGATATTGTGAATTAAAACATATCCGCTTAATATATTATCAAATCATTTTTGACACCCTCCAAAACCATTTTCTTATCATGGCACATATTGACGAATACGATTTTTCTCAAGAGTCAACCTCTGGAAAACCTGGCTTCGAAACTTTCAAAAGCGAAAAAGATGGAATGTACTACTTTCACTACAATGATTCGGCAGGTAAAGCCCTTTTATTTAGTGAATCCTACCCCAACGAAGCCGTAAGGGATAATGGGGTAGAATCTGTCAAGAAAAATGCACCACTCGATGAGCGTTGGAAAGTAATTGAAGAAGGAGGCCGATGGTATTATGCACTAAGGGCAGGAAACCACCAAGAGATTGCTCGTGGCCCCAAGTTTGAGAGTCAAGCTCTTCTTTTGGCTGCTTTAGATTACCTCAAAGGAAAAAACAATTCGTTTTCAATAGCCGGTTTCCTCAAAGCATCAGAAGCACCCGAATCGGAACGTGAAATCGACGATTACATGGTGTGCAGTGCTTATAAGGGCCATACCGAATCGCCTGCCGAGGGCTTTACAACCTTCTACAACGAAAACAACAAAGAATATTACTTCGCAGTGGTTGATAAAGACGGTGAGGTTTTGATGAGAAGTGAGGGCTACCCAACCGTAGCGGCAAGAGATAATGGCTTGCGTTCGGTGCAGACAAACCGAGGGATTAAAGAACGTTGGAAATTCATCGAAGAAGGTGGACTGCACTACGCAATTCTGAAAGCTGGCAACCACCAAGAAATTGCACGGAGCTGCCCTTACAAAGATAGCGAATCACTACTCGCAGCATTTTCGTTTTTATCCGAACGTGAAATCGACGATTACATGGTGTGCAGTGCCTATAAAGGCCATACCGAATCGCCTGCCGATGGTTTTACGACTTTTTACAACGAAAACAACAAAGAATATTATTTCGCAATGGTCGATAAAGACGGTGATGTTCTGATGAGAAGTGAGGGCTACCCGACCGTAGCGGCAAGAGACAACGGCTTACGCTCGGTACAGACAAACAGAGATATTAAAGAGCGTTGGCAAGTGATTGAAGAAGGTGGTTTGCACTACGTAATTCTGAAAGCTGGTAATCACCAAGAGATTGCACGCAGTTGCCCTTACAAAGATAGTGCTGCTTTGTTTGCAATATTTCCATTTTTGGCAGCGGGTGCCAGTGCTGGTTTTCCATGGGGAACAGCGGCAGTTGGTGCGGCTGGCTTAGGATTAGTAGGAGCCGCAGTGGCTGCAGATTTACCAGTTGTTGAGATTCCGGAGGTTGAAACACCATCGACCGATTTAGGGGCAGTGGCAGCCATTGGTGCGGCTGGATTGGCTGGTGCAGCGTCACTTGCAGGAGATGTTGATGCTCCTAAAGTAGTACCACCGGTTACTCCAACTTATGAATACGAAGAAGAAGCCAAGGGCGGGATTCCGCCGTGGTTGTGGTGGTTGCTTGGGGCTGCACTTGTCGGAGCGTTACTGTGGTGGTTACTGAAAGGTTGTGATAAACCAGAAGTAAAAGCAGATGTACCTGCCGCTGCTACAGACTCGGTAACGATAAATGTTGATACCACAAAAGCGACGTCAGCAACATCGGGGCCGTTGATTGAAAATTTCTCGACAGTTGTTTTGTATTTTGATAATGACCGTCCAGAAACCAAAAGTTTAAACTACGGCCAAACATACGATGCTTATTTGGCAAATAAAGACAAATTTGAGGCCGAAGGTGATAAAGCCGCTGTAGATGAGTTTTTTACGAAAAACGTTACAAAAGGCTACAACGACTTCAAAGATTTGACAGATAAATTAGCCGCCAAACTCAAGGATGGATACAAGGCCGAAATTACTGTTAGGGCGTTTACGAGTCCGTTGGCATCCGACGAGTATAATAAGGCATTGTCTGAAAGACGAATCAGTAGTATCATGAATCAATTGAGTAGCTACAATAACGGTGAACTCAAAGAATTCATTGACAAAGGCATGGTTACTATCACTCAAGAACCTAACGGTGAGGATTCGGCTCCCGCTGGAGTCAGCGACGATGCCAGAAATCGTAAAAGCTCTGTATTTGACATTGCGGCTTCAAAAGAACGTCGTGTCGAAATTACGAGCCTGAGAGCTATCAAGAATCAATAATTATTCACAAAGAATTTGTAGAAGAGATGGATTTGCTAAATCCATCTCTTTTTTTGTACGTAAATAATTACGGTTATCACATGAATAGACCGTTGGTACATAAAAACTTAAATTTCATCTACTTTTTTAAGAAATTGATTGTTAAATGAAAAAACAGAGGATACATTTATCAAAAAAACACAGATAGATTTTTAATGCTTGCGAGGATAATCATATTACTACCACTTATTATACTTATCACTTGGTGGTTTGTAAGGGATACATATATCAAAGAGATTGAGTCGCTCAAGAGAATCATCGAAGACCTAAAAAATCAGCTTAAAAGTGAGGAAAAAATTCAATTTGGAGAAGCTGAGTTGTCTGAAAATGAAACTCTTAAACAAAAAATTCTAACGCTCGAAGCCCAATTGCTCGTTTACAAAAAATCAATTGGTGATAGGCGACCGCACGGTACCATGAATTCCATCACGAAAGAGATTAAAAAGGATGATTTGAAAATTGTGGAAGGAATCGGTCCCAAAATCGAAGATTTACTCAACAAAGCGGGGATTCATACCTTTGCCGAACTCGCTCGGATTCCTGCCGTCGAAATCAAAAAAATACTCGAAGCAGCAGGTAGCCGCTACCACATGCACGACCCAACCACTTGGGCCGAGCAAGCCGCAATGGCTCGCGATAACAAATGGAACGAACTCAAACATTGGCAAGACGAACTCAACAAAGGACGCATCACCACTGCTTAGGTTTTATCTGAAATATACCAATTTGAACTTTGCCAAAGGAGCCATTCGGGCTTTGTTAAGTGATAAAGTATCGCTTTTGACCGAGTAATTATCGGCCGTTTCGAGGGTCTTAATGAAGTTTCTCTCAACCTCCATGTCATTACACTCCGCCATCGAAGCCGCAACTTTAAAAAAACGGATTCGACCACCCTCCGTGATTTGATAAAACCCAACAACCGCATTGCATCCACCGTGGGCATTTATCATACTATCTTTCACTTTTAATATAAAATGTGCCTCTTTACGTTGGTTTGGAAGTGCTACTACTGGTTGCCCGTTTACTTCAATGAGTTTCCAGTATTTCTCGGTAATGTCGTTGTTATCTTTCTTTAAAACATACTTTTCGGCGTTTTGACCTTCAATTTTATTACCATTCAAATCTAATTTAGTAATTAGGTTTTCGCCAACAATAAAACGGTTTGCTTCACGGAGACGTGGATTTTCTTTATCGTTCAGTATGATTTTCTTCTCATTTGAATCCCAAACAAACTTCCCTTCAGACTTATTTACCAAGCTATCTTTTCCAAGATATTTAGTGAACAACTGATAGGTTGTATCTTTATTTAGTCGTATTTCAGTCTGGATTCCTTCGCAATCGACACATGGTAAAATACCATGATAAATTCCAAATATATCGTTTTTGGTAGATATACTATCTGGTTTTGAAATCGTATTGGATGTATCGGTTTTTGTACCACCTGTTAATATCGGTCTTTGGGTAGTCGTACAACCCGCAAAGAACATCATCAGTATTAAAAATTGAGTCTTATTCATAGAATTTACTATTTATCAATCACGGTTCGTCGGTAAGAATCGAGTTTTTACTACAAAAAGAAAGCAATTATCCTTAAAAGTAAATATAACGGGTTCATTATCCTTTGTCGAAAATATATTTCTATGGATAAAATCGCAAGAAATTCCGAACGAAATATCGTTGATTAGCAATATTTCAAAGAATTTAACAAGAATAATTCTTGGCTACACCTCTAAAAAGATGATTAGAGGTCGAATATCTAATAAAGATACTGGCAACCTCTAACCATTTAAAAGCAAACGGAGATTATTTTATTACCGTGAAGCGTTGGAGACACTTTTTATCCCCATCTTTTACATTCATATAATAAACTCCCTGACTCAAAGCCGAATTTGGCCTAATCTTAATCAAATCAGTTTGGTCTGAACTAATTTCGATGCCCCACTCCTGCCCTTTTTGATTGTAAAGTCTAATCTCTTTTGGCTGAATATTGCGTAGATAAAGTTTGAGTTCTTTATCATCAACTACAGGGTTTGGTACAATCTTACAGACTGGTTCGGGCGTATCGAAGATGATTTCAATAGGGTCGAGAATTTTCTGAACTCCATCTCTATCAACATAAATCAAACGATAAAAAGATTTACCTGCCAATGGTAAATAATCGGTCAGATTATAGGTAGATGGCACACCTTTGGCTGGCGGCTCGGCAATGGTCGCCCATTTCAAACCATCTTTGCTACGTTGAACTTTAAACTTCAAGGCTCTAAGCTCCAAGTTTGTAATCCAATCTAAATCAACTGCAACATTATCTTTTTTCTGGGCATTGAACTCAACCGTTTCGGTCATTACATTCGAGGTGGCAGCGATTTCTGAGAAGCTGTTTACATCAAATTGTAAATAGAAAAAACTATTGGTCAATTGTCGAGCCGTGATGTTGCGATAAATCAGGAATGCTTGTCCGTTCTCAAAATTATCATCATTAAACCAGTCGCAATCTTCTCTAATACCATCATAATGAATAATTTTTAAATCATTTATGGTTAGATTTGGCTGACTACTGGCCGATTTATAGGCTTCGAGTTCGGTATTTGTATGATAAACACGAACCGATACTGGCTTTTCAAAAAGATTGGTAACTGAACTCTGGAAATCCAGAAAACGCTGTAAAATTCGTGTTCCGTTGGCAGAAACCGGTACAGCCTGATATTTTCGGATACTCAAAGTAACTCGACCCAAGTTCTGACCATTCGGATTGACAGAAGCATACAAATTTCCGTTGGAATCAAAAATATCAAACCAACGATTACCACTCACATTTTCGGCTGAAATCTGCAAACAAGCATCCGAAACATTGGCAATACACGGCGAAACAATCACTTTGATTGGCACTATCGAGCTCTCGCAGCCATTTGCATTTACGGCACTTACAAAGTAATTAATTGTAGTATCGGTACTCGAATCAGGTTTTGGTGCAGTGGTAGAAGCATTACCAGCAGAGCTTGTTGTGTACCACAAAAGGTTATTTTGGATATCGGTAGTTGCTTTAAGAGTTTCGGTGGTAGCATTTCTACAATAGTTTATTTCGGATGTTGTCGCTGGAGCATTTGGTTTTGGATAAACGATTACTACCAACTCGGCACGAGGGCCTTCGCAACCAAATTGATTTTTTTGAGAAACAAAAAACGAATATTTACCAACCAAATCTGTTTTTGGGGTTGGAGTATTGATTGCCTTTGTATCGGTCGATGAACTATACCAGACCAAAG
Organism: Spirosomataceae bacterium; assembly: GCA_025455785.1. Classification (GTDB taxonomy): domain Bacteria; phylum Bacteroidota; class Bacteroidia; order Cytophagales; family Spirosomataceae; genus JALOLV01. The sequence goes on from JALOLV010000136.1 coordinate 7,750, forward strand.
AATTTCCAGAATCGGCCGTTGCTGTTAGTTGTTTAGCCGGTTGATTTAAACAATAGTTAACCTCGCTCACTTTAGGACTAAGAGGTGTCGGGCGAACCGTGGCGGTAACTATTGGAGAGTTTTCGGAGCAGGTATTTTTATCATCAATTCTGAAGATTACTTTACAGCGATAGGAGCCTGCTTCATTGATAGTCAATGTTTTATTGGTCTCTTCTGCTAAATCTCTATAACTACCCGCCATGCTTCTTAGCCATTGGTAACCTACGACTGTGCCAGTGAATTTGAGCGAATCAAGGTTTAGAATAGTAGTAGAACCACTACAAAGGGCTACGTTTGGAATTGTCCCTCTAATTGAATTTACGGTTAATGTAGCAACTTCTGAAATAATTGAATTTGTATTGTCTTTTACTACACAACGATATTGCGTACCATTTGGATTAGCTACCCCTCCCACATTATCAATCTTGAGCGAGGCACTGTTTTGTCCTATAATATCTACAAATTCGGCATTTGGCAATTTCCTCTGCCACTGGTATAGCACGGAGGTTCTACCAGTAGCCGTTATGCTAATCGTTACCGAATTGCCCTCGCAATCGGCTTGCGAAAGAGGCTGTTTAGTAATTTTCAGGATTGGGGTAATACTGAAATTAATAACCAAACGATTACTCTCACAGCCATTTACAGTTTGAGTAACATAGTATGAATATGCTCCGACTGCCGTAAAAGTCGGTGCTTGCGATGACCCAGTGGTTGTGGTAGCAGTTCGATACCATCTCAAGTTTTGGCCTTCGGCAATCATTGTAAAAGGTGAGCCTTCTTCGACACTTGCAGGAGTTTTATTGATTGGCATCGGCGTCAATGGATTCACTTTAATCTTGATAGCTATCCTACTCTGACTTTCGCAACCCTCGATAGTCCTTTGAGTAGCATAATAGTAAAATTCTCCATCAACATCAGTACTTGGGGTAGGAGCCGAAGTTGAAGCTACTCCGCCAGTTGGTGTGGTGTACCAAAGCACATCAAGGTCTCGATTTTGGTTGAATGTAACCAACTTTGAGGCCTTTTCATATCGGCAATATTCAAATTCTTGAGTTGTATTTGGAGGTGGCGGATAACCGCTTACCGAAAGTTTTGAATTGTCAGTATTTTCTATACAGACATTACCCTCTGTAACAAACTTGATAGCACAACGATAATACGCCGAATGTTCATAAATAGGATTGGTAAACTCCAATTTTTTCGTTTTTGAACCAACTATACCATTTCCATCAACGAGGTTTGTCCATGGTCCACTCGTACCTTGGCGAGTTTGCCATTGGTATTCACTCACAGTGCCAACAATCGTAAAGAATCTATCTAAATCATAATCAAAACTTTTACCAAGGCACGCTCCGAGATTTGGCAAATTACCCGTAACAGAGTTTACTTTGAGCGTAACTTGGCTTGAAAACAAAACTGTGTTTCCGCTTCTTGCATAACAGCGGTATTCGGTCAAATGCGGATTATCAGTACTACCGACATTACTTACCCGATAAGTTTTTACATTTCCATCCGGAATATCAGTAAAGTCAGATTCGTTAGGACGTTTTCGTTGCCATTGATAAGTTACGTTTGTTCCTCCAGCAGTATTTATGTCAAAGTACACGCTATTTCCTTTGCAATCCCCCTGTGTAAAAGGTTGTGTAGTGATTCTGAACGCATTAACAATTGTTGCAACTACCTGAGTACGAGGACTCTCACAGCCACTAACTGGGTCTTTTTGAGATACCCAATGTGTATATGTATTTGGAGTGGCGTATTGCGGTGCAACCGTTGTTGAAGTACCTCCAGATACCGTTGTGTACCAATGAAGCGTTGCATTTGCAACAGTTGGTGTTGCTGAAAACACAAGTACTGCCGGGGCATCTACGCTTGCAGGGGTGGTATTTATTGGAGGATTAATACCTGCTCTGACGGTTACTGTAACTTTATCTGACACGCCACTCAAGCAGTCTCCTATTTTACATTGAGCCGTATAATCTGTATTTACTTCCGGACTAACCGAAATCGAAGTTGTTGTTCTTCCATCAGACCACAAAACTGTACCACCACCACAACCAGAAGCTGTAAGTAGTGCAGCTTCACCCTGACAGATTGTTGTAGTACCCATCAAGGTAGGAATATTCGGTGAAGTTACCGTCAGTCTTGCATCATCGGTTAATCTGCTGCAAGTGCCACTGCTACTGCTGAACGTGATTCGACATTTGTAATAGGTATTGTTATCGGCTGAATTGACATTACTCAAATTCAATGTTGCATTCGTTTCATTCAACATATCCACAAAACTACCGCTGGTTCCTACTCGTTTCTGCCATTGGTAACCAACTATAT
>JALOLV010000508.1 GCA_025455785.1 Spirosomataceae bacterium
TGGTATTGTTTCTTTATCGCCTGATAATCAGGACTTTTAGAGGTTTCTATTTGCCTGATAAATTCTATCGCTCCTTCTATTTGTTGCTGATAATTCCGTAGCCATTTGGTGGCTTGTTTTCCGTTTCGGTAGTTTATTTCGAGTACAATCCGTAGCTTTTCGATTTCTTTGCTAAGGCTCTCAATATAATCGGCAGGTATATCTACTTTATTAGTTACGACCAGCCCCGTTACGATTTTGGGTTCGTGGGGCATCATAAATTTGATTTTGTTTTCATTAAAAACATAGCCGTATAAATCGCAGATGTATTTTACTTGTTCAAAATGCTCCATCGTAATCGGTTCATCTGCCGAGAAGGTCAAATCATCTGCAAAACGGGTGTAGGTCCATTGATGCTTTTGTGCCAGTTTCTCTAAATCTTTGTCGAGTAGCCTTGTGGCGAAATTTGACAATACTGGTGAAGTAGGCGAACCCATCGGTAGCCGCCCCTTGTAGGTGGTCAGTTTGGCAAGGATAGTAGCCACTTCATCATTGAAATTGAACGGCGGACAACAAAAAATCTCATAAATTTCTTGGTATTTTATTTGGTGGAAGAAGTCTTTGAAATCGGCATTGAGCATCCATCTACGATTGAGGTGCTGCAAGGCGTTTTGTCTGATTGTACGTGGTTTTTTATCAAAGGCCGGTACAATCATAAAACCATAAGCCGAAGCCGAGCGGTTTTGGTAATAAACAATCTGCAAATAGTCGTTGAGGGTTCTCAAAATCTCTTTTAGATTATCTTCGGGGTCTTCGATGTGGCGTGTTCCGCCAGACTTTTTGGGCATATCGAATTCGTCATAATGGGGTTTTTGAGCAGTTTTTTCTATATAATTGCTGTTGGTTTCGAGCAATTCGGCTAACTCAAAAGTCGAACTTACACTACAAAGTAGCTGTTGTTTGAGCCTGAAATTGGTTTTTGGGTCTTCCAGTTTTGCCATAATTCGATTTCGGATATATGATTTCGGGATTATTTATTAAAATTAATCCCGAAATCAAAATAGTTTCAAAATAGTAGCCAATATGTCAAAGAACTGTCCGTTCAGCAGGAATAAAGGGCTATCTCACGACATTTCTTTTGCCATAGTGCTGACGATTTTGGTTTTGATATGTCTGTAATCGTTGTCGGTCAATGAGTTGGTGGAACTGTGTCTGTGTCTGCCAGCCAAACCCCTTGCTTTTGCCTTTGCCTAAGCCCAAGTATTCGGGTAGCTGGATGTTTGCTTCGTAGATTACATCAAAGGCTTCATAGTGAATATCGGCTTGGTCGTTGTTTGGGTAGCGAACTTTACCGAGTGTTCTGTAGTCAAATAGTGTGATTTTTAGTTGATTATCGGGTATTTTGAATCCAATTTCATAACAAAAATCTATGATATGACCAGCGATGATTCCTTCGAGCATTTCGACACGCTGGTGCATGGTCATTTCTGAAATCCATTTTTTATAATTATCAATCTTTTCGGCTTTTGTCTTATTGTAGGCTACGTTTAGGGGTAACCAATGATTGATTTTGTATTTTTGGGGTGTATCGAGTAGCTTTATTTCGGTAGCGTAATCTTCTACATCAAATTCAAAAAGATTGTGGGGTTTTCCTGAATCTCTGATTTCGTGTAGCAAATCATTTACAAGCTCAACCCCCTCTCCTACTGCATACAAACCCGCCAAGTTGAAGTATTTTTTTTCGCCCCAATCGTTATACATATCTGTCTTGATAGACCGATACTGTATCAGTGGATACTCCATCTTGGTTTGTTCGCTACCATCAATGTGGTTATGAAACGCCTCAACCTGCCCTTTCAAAACCCTGTTGATGAGAGTTTTGAAGTCTTGGATTTGGTTGGGGTGAAGTTCGTATTCTACAAATCTGGTAAGGGTAGCTGGTAGGTACATTATTGAATGATTTGGTTGTTTTGTTGTGATGCTAATTCCGCTCTTGCCTCTTGTAATGTTATTGGTTGGGATTTAGGTTTTATTATAATTTCATTATTGCCCGGTGTATCATAATTATTGTCTATCCAAATTCGATAAACATCTTTATCAATATTTGCTTTAGGATTTGTTGGAATATAATCACCGTTATCATCAAATCTTAGATAGAATGTTATTTCATAAAGAAGGTAATATTCTTTACGTTCATCATCAAACTCTTCCACTGCAGATTTAGAATTAATGTACGGAAGAAACGACAAATTACCTCCAACCATCTGTAAACCAATCTGTTGTCCCCAGTTTCTCATATCGCCCTCACTTGATAAGTTTGATTCAAAACAAGTTAAAACATAGTTTTTATTTAATACAAAATGGACATTTACTCTTTTAGATAGTCCATCTTTCCAATCTTTGTTAAAAATATAATACAACCAAATAAATGCAGGTAAAACAAAACCTGATACCGAAAGTGCAGGGTCAATGACTTTATCCCAAAAAGTAGTTTTTTGACTTAATTGAATGTGATTATTAAAAATGTAATACACAGCCAAAGGCACTAAAACCACTATTAAAGGTAAATATTGGTATGTTTTAAATCCATTTTTAAAAATTGAAAATAGTTTCCTCATGAGATAAATTGTTTACAAGTTTATCAAATCTCCAACCTGAAAATCAGCGGAGTGTGTTTCAATTACAACTCCTGCATTAAGTCGTGGCTCAAAAGTTGCCACAAAACGAGTTGGGTGAAAATGATGAATCAGCACACCATAAAGCCAAATGGGGCCACGCCCTGAGATGATTACGCCTTTATTGTAAAACTTTTTTATATCGGGCAATTCGATTGTTTTCAAATCTGCTGGTTCAATATTGGCATCGAGTTCAAACTCTACAAAATTCCAGTTAGGATAAGTGGTGGTTTGGTATTTAATCATGGTTTGGGGTTGGTTAATTTTTCATAGAGGGCTTTGGCTCAAGGATTACCCGAGAAAAGTTTACCTGTAAACATCTTTTTTGTCTCTTTCTCATTAAAAACCTTCTCTATGGTTTCTTCTATAAACCTTTCAATACCATTTACATCATCATTAAATTTTATCCTAATTTCGTTTCTCAATTCTTTAAAACTCAAACAGTGAGAGAATGGATTTTGTCCTGATGATGTTGATTCGTTGATAAGTGCTTTGTTACTTAATATTTGCTGAAAAGACCTAACTTTAATATTTGAAGTATCAGGAACAAAAAGGTATTCTTTGTTATTTTTTATAGTTTTAAAATCATCAATTTTTTTTGTTAACCTTGGATAAGTTAAACTTTCGTTGGTAGTTCCAAAGTAAAATAGTTGTTTTATTCTTCCGGAGTTTAACCTATCAAACCCTATCAATTCTTCAAAAGATGCCAGATACTCAAGATCATCGTATTTTAATCCATTAAATTTTACATTAGAAATTTTAATTTTACCATATCCCAGAGGTTTAGCCATGCCGATATTGTGGTAAACAGAATCTTGATTTCCATGAAAAGTTAATGCTGAAATCAAGGCACCAATTTCAACTTTTTTAAGATTATGGAATCGTATTTTGCCTTTGAATATTGTCCCTCTATCTAAAGGTTTGAAAATGGTAAACACTCTTGGGTTTTCTCTTTGTTCTGGTGTGTATCTTTCTTCAAATGAATCTAACCTATCTGGGTCTTGGATAGGATACCTTTTGTACCCCTTTAAGGTGGCATTTCTATCTTGATAGGTATAATGTTCACCGTTTTCTTTGGGCTGATTCAAATAAAATGGAAAAAATGAAGCCTTTGGTGACCCCAAAATTTCACTTCTTTCTTCTAATTCTAAAGCATTACTTGAATAGGCATTAGAAATAAATACTCTACCTTTGAGTGAGTTCGACTCATTTTCAGCAGTTTTTGATGTATTACCAAAAATTAAATCAGGCAAGTCAACAATCGACTTTAAAGTATTTTTGTAACTATCTATAGGTTTTGTCTCATGGATACTCTTAGAAAATGGTAGCTTATACATAAATGCAAGACCAAAATGTTTTACCTTATCTACACCATCGGGCGTAAAAAAGACAGGAACAAGGCTTCCTCTTTCGAGTTTCTCTTTCCAATACTGCCAATCTTTTGAGGTATTTTGAGAATCATGTTCGAGGTAAATAAACTTAAAGTCTTTTTTTTGTTTTTCGGTAATAACTATGGTTTTGGGTTTGTTAGAATTAAAGAATACAAATTCATTAATTTTACCAGACTTCTTTGAATTTTCTTCCTCTTTTCTTTTGGATGACTGACCAGTAAACACTAAAGTACCTTCATTCCCATTGGCATCAAACTCAGCATACAAACGATTATATTGATTGTCTGGTATAACCTTGAAACGATAAGCAAGTCTTCTGCCTTGAAGTAATTCATATTTACTTTTTGCTGTTTTATCTGAAGGCTGTTTATTCAAATATAAATCTCGAAAAGGTAGCTCAAAAGGTGCGTTCGCCAGTTCGATATGAGAAATTAAAGCGTAATTCTCACATTCTTCGATTTGCCAATTTCCTTGCAAATCTTCATATAACCATCCAGCTCTTACTTCTGAACTTTTATATGTTTTCATATAAAGGCTATCTTTTGTCAGGTCTCTGAATGAATATCTATTATCATCAACCTGTTTCATCCTCGAAAAGCTCATAATCTCCAAAACATTCCTAAGCATCCCCTTTATTGAAGTTGCTGGGATAAAGTATTGTTTCTGGCCGTTTCTATTTTCAAAATGAGAAAATTCGGGCGTAGGTCTTTCTCCTTCTGGTGGCTTTGCATGCCCATTTCTAATAAAAATAGGAGTTTCGGCAGTGAT
>JALOLV010000137.1 GCA_025455785.1 Spirosomataceae bacterium
TAGTTTCCAAGTTCGAGTAGGCCTTCCGGAACCTCCTCATCTTCAATTTTAAAGTTCTCAATTGGAAAATCGACAATTGCATCGGGGTCAAACTCACCATAACCGTCTTCGGCATCAATCTCAAAATCAAAAGTGTCGTTAGCTTCCAATCCAACTAATTTTTGTTCAAATGCAAGTGGTAATCCGCTTAAACCCTGTATAAATACCATTGGGTCTTCTTCGTCCGCAATTTCAAGAAGTTCATTATTTACGTATAACTTGTAGGTAAGTTTCACAACTCTATTAGGTGCGATTTTCATCAGAAAATTGTTTTTTTTATTTATTGTTTTTTAAAAAATTAAATGATTATGTTTGCCAAAATCAATATTAGAAGCACAAACCTACGAATTAGTAGAAAGACAAATGAATTATTTGGCACATTTATTTCTATCCGGAGATGAAGAGGAGGTCATCGTAGGAAATATGATGGAAGATTTTATCGTTGGTACTATCGAGCATCCTCGTAATCAACACCTTTCGGAGAGAATAAAGGTAGGTATCGAATTGCATCGTTTGATTGACGTTTTCATGGACACCCACGATTCTGTTAAAAGCTGTAAATCAGTACTTTATCCTAAATACCATAAATATTCATCCGTTATTATTGATGTTTTCTTTGACCACTTTTTGGCAAAATATTGGGAGAAATATACAAAAGAAGATTTTAAGTATTTCAGAGGTCGAATTTACGAAGCCTTTGAAAACCACTGGGAGATATTACCTAAACCAATGCAGCCAACCATAGAGTCGATGATTCACCACGATTGGCTAAAGAATTATTCTGAATTTTGGGGTATCGAAAGAGCTTTACAAAATGTATCGAAAAGAGCAAAGCATGATTCGGGAATGGAGAATGCAGTTGTAGATTTAAAACAGAATTATGAACTAATTCAGAGAAGTTTTGAAGACTTTTTTCCAAAAATGATGAATGAATGCAGTAATTTTCTAAAGTTGAAAGTAAAAAATGGCTGAAAAGATTAATGACATATTAAAAGGAATAAAAAAAGATTCGCTTAAACCAATTTACTTTTTACACGGTGAAGAACCTTTCTTTATTGAAGCGATTGCCGATAAAATTCAGGATATTGCCATTCCGGTACACGAAAAGGGATTTAATGAATTCCTACTTTTTGGAAAAGATTTAACAGTGGGTGGAGTATTAAATTACGCAAGAAGATACCCTATGATGGCTGATAGACAATTGATTTTAGTCAAGGACGCCCATCAGATTCAGGGAATTGACGTAAAGGAAAATCAAATATTACTTGAAGAATATGCCCTAAAACCTTTATCAACAACAATTTTGGTTTTATGTTTTGGAAATTCGCAAGACGAACGAAAATCATGGGTTAAAGCTCAAAACAAAAACGGATTCGTATTCAGTTCAAAAAAACTATACGAAAATCAAATACCAGATTTTATCAGCGAATTTTGTCATTCAAAAGGTGTAAAAATTAGTCCAAAAGCGATTCAATTATTGGTTGAACATATTGGAAACGACCTAAAAAGACTTACATCTGAGATTGATAAAGTAATTTTAAACCTTAAAATTGATGAAGGAATTGATGCGGATGCAGTTCAGCGTTACGTTGGAATTAGTAAAGAGTATAATGTTTTTGAATTACAAAAAGCCCTGATAATTCGTGATGTTTATAAAGCAAACCAAATAATTAATTATTTTTCATCGAATACCAAAGACAATCCAATTCAACCAATTTTGATTATTCTTTACAATTTCTTCAGTAAAGTTTTATTTGCCCATAGTTTGAGCGATAAATCTGAAGGAAATATTGCCAGTAATCTTAAAATAAATATGTTTTTTGCTAAAGATTACGCCGCAGCAGTAAGGAATTATCCGATTGGTAAAGTTGCCCAAATCATTCATCATCTCAGAATCGCCGATGCCAAATCTAAGGGTGTTGAGGTTGGAAATGATGGAGAAGGAGAAATTCTGAAACAGTTAGTTTTTCAGATTTTGCATTAAAAATCCTATTAAAAATTTATTTTCAAAGATAAATGTAAATAAAAAAAGCCCCTAAAAAGGAGCTAAAAGAGTAGCGGGGAGCAGGATCGAACTGCCGACCTTAGGGTTATGAATCCTACGCTCTAACCATCTGAGCTACCCCGCCGTGATTTAATGTTGCAAAATTAGAAAAAGATTTAATACATTGCAATAAATATCTTGAAACCTTTGAATATTTATACAAAAAGTTATATTTGTTCTTGTAATAGTGATGACATGTCGTTTGCTATTCTGTTTTTCACTCTAAATGAATTATGATATGGGAAAGTTTAAATTTGTGGCAGAATTTGAGTTTAAAGCGTCACCAAAAGTTTTATTCCAATATATTAGTACCCCAGCAGGTTTGCAACAATGGTTTGCAGCCAAAGTAACAATCAAAGGCGACCACATCTATGATTTCATCTGGGACAACGAAAGCCACCCGGCTAAAATGACTTCTCAAAGACTCAACAAATCAACTCGCTTTGATTTTATGAATGAAGAACAAAAAGGAAATTGGGTAGAATTTAAACTTGAATTGAGCGAACTAACAAATACAACTTTTTTTAGGGTAACCGACAATTCGGATAACACCGACGTTGAGGACCTAAACGACCTTTGGGACGGCTTAATGGATAAACTTCGTGAGATTGTTGGCGGATAGGTATAACTAATACTAATCGGAGTAAATTTTTAAATAGTAATTAGTGGTAAAATAGAAAGAAAAAATACATGAGTAGATTACTTAGGCAAAAATTTTTACGTCTAATTAATCCCAATTTTTCACAAATTCTTACAATCTAAATAAGGTAGATTTAAAATTAATAATTTTGAATCTACCTTTTTGTGCAAAAAATTGATAAATATCATTTTATTTTATTAATTGCAATCTCAAATTTGAAATCACAATTTCGGCCTCACAGCTCTCAACAAACACTTTCTTTGCTGTCTAAATAATAAAGTTCTGTAACCCAAAAGAACAAATAACCAGAGGTAACTCAATACTCTAAATCATTATTTAGATTCACCCAAATAGAATTTCAAAACACTTGGAATCTTTTTTATAAAGATTCTCACTGAACTTTATTGTTCTGTGATGAAACCCTTTTGCATATAATTTTTTTTAACGAATAATTTATTGAGTCACATGAAAAAAATAACCTTACTACTAATTGTAACTTTTAGCACTGCTTTTGGGCAAGACCTCGACGAAGCTCTCAGGTATATTAAAGTTGGTAATACCTACCGTGAAGTTGATGAGTTTAACTTATCAGAATACTATCTAAATAAAGCTATTAACTTAATTACTACCAAATTCCCAACTCAAAAATACTGGGAAGCAGCTGCATACGAAAACCTTGGATTATTGCACCGTGACCATGAAGAGCCAGAGGAAGCTCAAAAGTTCTTTTTAAAAGCCCTCGATATTTATCAAAAAAACAACTATGCTGCTTCGGTAAAGGCAATTCAAAAACTCATGACGAGTGTTGGCAATCAGGAAGAATATTATGCAGGTCTTGATGTAGGGGCAACTGGTGTAAAATTGAGCGTTTTGGGGGCAAAACTCAATGTAAAGACCAAAAAATTAGAATTTAAAGTGGCTAAAAAATTTAAAAATGCCAACGTAAACATGGGTGTCAAAAATATAAGTGCTTATAAAGAAGGGGCTCAAGCCATTGCTCATTTTGTTAATGACTCAATTGCCAGCTTTAAAATACCTTCCGAAAGAGTCATCATCGCTTTGAGCAGTGGCTTGGTTGGTAGAATTGGGCAAGACACTGTTTTACTCAAAGAAGAAATCAAAAATGCACTTGGTAATCCAAATCAAAAAATAGATATTGTAGATTATGTAAAGGAGGCAGAATTGACAATCAGAGGTGCAATTCCTCAATCACAATGGTATCAATCAACCGTTATTGATATTGGAAGTGGCAACACCAAAGGTGGCTACTACCAAAAACCTACAAAAGCTGGGGAGTTTCCAAAAATGATGGGTATTGAATTTCCTGGTACAAAAACTTATGCTTCTTCGATTGAAAAAAAATATGACCCTAAAAATATTCAAGAGTATATTACCGCAATTGATGCTGAATCAAGGGATTTGGCTTTGCAGATTCGCCGTGATTTTGATGAAAGAAGACAAGAAATGAAACGTAGAAAACGAGTTTATTTACTTGGTGGTGCCAGTTATGTAGCCAATGTTTTGATACTACCCGATAGTGTCAAGGAAGGAGCCATAACAATGAATCAAACGGTAATCAATAGCTTTAAAAGAAAAGCTGTAACTGATATTGCTGGATTGCGAAATCCTGACATTTCGGTCATCAAAGACGCTGGCATTAAAAATTTAGCTGAAACAAAAATTAGTGAAATTAACAACAACATTTTCCCGAGAGATGAAGATATTATTTCGGCAGCACATTTAGTTTATGCGTTTACGAGCGAAGTAACCAGAAGTTTACCTGCCAAAGAAATCATTTTCTTGAATGGTACTGATACCGCTTGGATAACTGGACTGATTAGACAAACCATTGAAAATCAATATGGTAGATAAATAAATTGAAGTTTTTTTTAAAAGCGATAGATTCAAGATTCTATCGCTTTTTTTGTAAATACTTAAATTTTCTTAAAGAAATTGTTTCATAAATCCATAAATCCCAAATTTGTATTCTGAAAGTACTACTTTTGAAATCAGAATGAAGCAAATAGATAAATTAATCATAAAGTCTTTTATCGGGCCTTTTATCCTTACAACTTGTGTTGTGGTATTTATATTTTTGATGCGTTTCATCATGCTTTACTTTGATGAATTTGTCGGAAAAGACCTCGGAATAGACGTTTTTGCAAAAGTCTTTTTTTATTTTTCGCTCATAACTGTTCCAATCTCACTCCCACTTTCAATACTTTTGGCTTCGTTAATGTGTTTTGGAAATTTAGGTGAATACTCTGAATTAACAGCATTAAAATCATCTGGAATACCCATTTGGCGAACCCTTGCTCCTGCTCTTATTATTGCCGTTTTTGTAAGTATTTTTTCTTTTTGGTACAATAATTCGATAAATCCTTGGGCCAATTTGAAGGGTTATAGTCTTTTGTGGGATGTTAAAAATACCAAAGTAACCCTCAATATTAAAGAAGGAATTTTCTACAATGAAATTCCGGGGTTTAGTATTAAGGTTCAGAAAAAATTTCAAGACGGAAAAACAATAAAAGGTGTTTCTGTCTATGACCATACCAAAATGAATGGAAATACAAGTGTTACATTGGCCGATTCGGGTAGGATGTACACAATACATAATAGTAGTTATTTAATTTTTGAATTATTTAACGGAACAAATTACATTGATTTTAAAGAAAATACTGGCGGGCAACAAAACGAAACTCAATTTGTAAGAAATAATTTTAAATCGAACAAATTTGTATTTTCACTCGAATCTTTTGGTATAAAAAGAACCGATGAAAATCAATTCAAATACCATGAATACATGAAAAATATCTTTGAGTTAAATCGTCAGATTGACTCAATGAATATCGAAATAAAGAAATCTGCCGATATGCAGGTTCAATCATTAAAAAGTCAATATAATTATCACTTTAAAAAGGAAATAGCCCCTAAAATTGATTCGGCAGAAACAAAAAATAATGAAAATACTCCAAAAAATAAGAAAATTATTCCCGGTGATTGGGCCGAGGCCAAGTTCAAAATTTTTGATAAAACGGGAGCTGGTTATCGAACAGATGAAATTTTAGAAACTGCACTCACACAAGCCAAAAGTGTTCAATCTCAATTTGATTCAAACAAAACAATTTTGGAAGCAAAAAAAAGAGATACTTATAAAGCGGACGTTGAAAAATGGCACAAATATACTATGGCAGTAGCTTGCTTGGTGATGTTTTTGATTGGTTCTTCGCTTGGGTCAATAATTAAAAAAGGAGGATTCGGAATGCCTGTGCTTCTCTCAATAACATTCTTTATTATAATGTATGTTTTGATGCAATTGGGTGATAAATATGCCAAAGAAGGGATTGTTTACGTACTTTTTGGCGTATGGATGCCCGACGTTATTCTCTTCTTAATTGGAATTTATCTTCTTTATAAAGCAACAAACGATGCTCGTTTGTTCGACAGCGATGTTTATGATGTTTACATTGATAAAATCAAACAACGAATCAAAAAGAAAAAAATGCAACCAATTGCGGTCAATATCGAAGAAATCAATCAACCCCAGAAAACCGAGGATTGACGACACTATTGTTTATTGAGCCAAAAGTGTAACTGATTCCAAAAGAAGTATTGTAGCTAAATGTAGTAGGTAATTGACGCCCCCCCAAAAGTACTTGAGCGGCATCTCCTTTTGATTTGGCTAAAGAAATCTGATTTTTGACTTGACTTGCATAGCCATAAAACCGTAAGAACAACCCTTCGAGTACTCGCCATGAAACGTCAAGTTCGAGGCTCATTCGGTATTTTTCAATATCATGAAGGTATTGATAACCAGACAATTCGGCACTAAAACTCCCCCAAGGTTCGGTTACACCGTAAATACCAGTAAGTTGATGATAAGGTAAGGTTTCTTTTAATTTATCAAAAACAGTCGATTCTATATAATCTAATTTCCGAACCCCTGTTTGGTAAATCCACCGAAGCTGATGTTTTGTGAACTCTGAAATCGGATAAATATTATATTCAATGGCAGGTGCAAGGCTTTGAGAAAAATCTAAGTTTTGATATAAAGAATGAAACCCTTTGTAAAATCCACCGACTGACCAATGTTCTGAGAAAGATTTTACGTAAATTGAATTAAAACCATAATCATACACTTTGGCAACATTAAAGGTAGAATCAACCTTCACACCATTAATTCGCTGATTGTAGTAGCTATTAAAAGAAAATTTATTATCTTTTGTTACTCTGTTAATTCTAAAAGAAGTATTAAGATTGAAGTTCCGTCGGTTACTCTCACCATTTGCACTCCCATTAACCGAATTATTAAAAACCCACGCATTCCAAGGGTCTTTTTTTACAGCACTTTCCTGATTTTTTTTCTTCGGGTAATTTACCGTAATTTGTTCAAAAAGTTCACTGTCAATTATATACCTTACCAACCCTCTTCTAATAGTTTGTAGAAATAGCTTCCGTGTTATGTCTTCTGTATCGGTTTGCTTAGTAGAGAAAAATAAAGTATCTCTAATCGACTCAAAGGATTTTTGACCAATAAAATTTAATTGATAGGTTCGACCTCCAGACCCTGTGGGTTGATTAATTATCATTATTTGAACATCTGCTTGCTCCATATCACGGACAAATTCAAAAAATGTCAATTCAGTTCTTAAATATTCATCATAACAACGTGTCCGTGAGCAATTAAGGAAAATCTTTAGTGTGGAAGGGGCAGTTTGAGCGAAGCAATTTGATGAAGCAAAAATTAAGCCAAACAAAAGATTGACGACTAAAATTGAATTTTTCATTATGTAGGTTGAATAATTTTAGAAACAAAATTAGAAGAAATTAAATAAAGTATCAAAATAGGAGTTGTAAAAACTAATAATTTTGATTTAAATCTCTCATTTTAGGCTCAAAATCAACTATGACGTAGAATAAGTAAAAAAGTAACACCATAAAATAAGTTTTTTGGCACACAGTTTGGAGAATAGATATACATCCGATGTTTCCAACTGTAATATGTTATGAATTACTACCCTACTCCTGCTCGTACAAAAAATAACTTAAAAGTCTCACGAAACCTTATATTGGTTTTGCTTATTTCTTTGCTTGCTTACGCATGTGCTGCACAAGTATCTCAAAATGAGACACTTACAAAAATCAAATGTAATGGTAAATACGGTTTTGTCAGTAAGTCTGGACAAATTTCAATCCCATGT
>JALOLV010000509.1 GCA_025455785.1 Spirosomataceae bacterium
ACGCCATCGTTTGGTTGGAGTAAATGAATGGGGAATTATCGCCGAAATTTGGCAACACACCGACCCTAAAAATCCATCAGACGAAAACGACATCGTACGTGTGCAGGATGATTTTGGGAGATAAAAATTGTGGTACATCTTGTTAGAGTCAACAAGATGTACCACAATTATCGTTTTCTAAGCAAAATATCTTCTTAGTTCAAATCCACTTTTATCAAATGGCGTTTCGTTCCACGCTTCTGAGATAACCAAAGCCGCTCCGAGAGCGGTTGCTTGGGCGATTTCGGACGCATAAACTTCTTTATCGAAAAAAGCCTCGGCAAGTAGATTCATAAAAATATCGTTTCGGGAGAATCCTCCATCCTCTTGCGAACATTTGTATAGCCAATCGCCATCTTGAGCGATGCCACCTGCTGTGCGACCAAATCAAGGATAAATTGGTGATAGGCCTCTTCGTAATTGCGGAAAAGATTGATATTACGCTCTACAAAAGGGCAATCACGGAGTAAACCGGTATCGGCCGAGTTTGGCGTGGCTTGCCTGAACCGATGGCGTAAATCCCAAATCAAATCACGATTAAACGCCACTTGTTTGTAGTAATCAATATCGGTATTGAAATAAGAAGCCAAGTGTTTTATCTGCCTTTCGTGTTCGTTTCCAGCAAAAAGTCTTGATGCTTTTACGGGTTTACCGAAATAATTCATATAACTCAAGCAATCTCGCTCTAACTCGCTGATTGTCAACGGTTCTTCGTTGAAAGGATTAAGACTAATGCACCAAGTACCGGTCGAGAGTAGTACAAATTCTTCGTCGAAAGCCTTTAAATAAGGCACAAGCGAAGACGAACTATCGTGGATACCAATGCCAAGAGAAACCTCACCACCATTAGGCAGAGGAGAAAAAGACGATGATGACAATGGTTTTTGCTGAATTGAGTGTAAATGTTCGGCCTCGACCCAAGCATGATAATCGTTCTTTTGAAAATCCCAAAGTGCAGTATGGCAGCCGATACTTGTTATCTCAGAAACGGGATTATTACTAAACAAAAAACTACAATATTGGGGCAGGTGCAGCGAATACCGAATCTGATGAAATACCTGTGGTTTTTCGTTTTTGAGCCAATAAAGTTGCAAACCAGCGTTTAACATTCCCGAATCTGGCGAAGCCGTAGCCGCACAGAATTCTTCTATCGGGCCGTATTTTTCGTAAAATTGATTTTTTAGACTTCTCGGAAAATCCTTTAAATAATTATAAAGTGGCGTGAGAGGCTTGCCTTCGGCATTGAGGTGTACCAAGCTCGCCCCGTAAGTAGCAAAATTGATTGCTTTTAGGTCAATATCTTGTCTTTTGAGCAAATCAGCAAGATTGGTTTTGAGCCAATTGGTTAGTCCTAATAAATCATCAGCACGGAAACCGTCATCATCCAGTACTTCTTCAAATTGAGTAAGATTTTCTTCAATTACTTGGTAGTTTTTATCGAATAATAAGACTTTTTTATTGGTTTTGCCTATATCGAAGACAGCACAAACGGTTGGTTTCATTGAGTTAATAACAGTCGTAGTTTTGAATTATCGCATAATATTAGCGGTATTAATTTAAACAACAAAACCGCCCCAAACAAAATTAGAGCGGTTTTGGTATTATATCATCCTACACTGTGATAGTTAGTCATTTTTCTCGTAGATTTCGCCTAATCTGAATCCAAAATGAATTGATGTAAAAGTTACATTATTTTCGGATTTGTTTTCTTTTACTAAAATCCAATGGTCTTGAGTTTCTCTTCGGTAAATCTCGATTTCGGGTGTTTCGGGAGAGATTAAAGCGTATTCTTGCAAAGTTAGGATAGTCTTACAGGCAATAAACTTATCGGTTTTATCGTAAACTGCGGTGCTTGGCGAGAGGATTTCGATAATCAAAACAGGGTTTGTCAGATTATCCATTTTTCCATCTTCTCTAAATGTAGGTTTTCCATCGCTTACAACAATATCGGGGTACATAAAATTATCATTTAATACATTATAGATTCTCATGTTGCTTTGAAAAACTGTATTTGATGATTTCTTCAAATGTAACCAAATAAGTGCGGCTAAATTACCTCTTACAAGATGATGTGATAAATCAAAATTTGCATAAGAAATAACACAATTGGATATAAATTCATGTTTAGTTAAGCTATTTCTTTCAAGTTTCAGATATTGCTCTGATGTTATTTGTTCGACCTTAACCATTTGTCAGAATTAGTATTTTATCTACGAATATACAAAAAAAAACGATTAAAAAATCCTTTCTTTTCGCACGATTGCGTCTAAATCTTTCCACGGAATCGTAAAACTGATTTGTCCACGAGCATAGGCGGCGGCTTCGTAAGGATTATACAAAAACTGTAAACCGTCTTTAGTGATACCTACATTTTGAGGTAAGAAAAACGGATTATTCCAAAAATACATTGATTTGTCAAACTCAAAATCACCTGCTTTGGCTTCTTTTTGCTCGTTTTCGTAGAATTTCACCTCTGCGATTTTTTTCAAAGCAGTAGTATCTGAAATAATATCGGTTAGTTTCAATAAATCACCCGTTTGAGCATCAAAATTCAAGAGAGAGGTATTATAATTTCCGTGGGCTCCACCCGTAAAAACCGATTCTGTATAAAAAACACCGATGATTTTAGGCGAAATATAAGTTGTATCGCCGCCGCCGTCGAAATACCAACCCATGCCCGACTCTGGCATTTCTTTTTTGAAATCTTCGTAGGCCTTCAAGAATGTTTTTCCGGCTTCTTCGAGGCTTGCAGGAGCAGATTTTTTTACAGAATCTTCTTCGTACATACCCGCACCGGCCAATCCACGTTTTGCTAAATCTTCCATAAAAGCGTTTATTTTGGCAATGGCTTGCTCGTTTCCGCCGCTTAGTTTGGGGTATTTTACATAAAGAGTGGTAGAAGTAGTATCACCGTTGGGTGTGATGACCGGTGGCGTTTCGTACTTGTAAACAACACTATCAACTTTGACTTCTGCGGTTTGGGTAGTTTGGGTGTTCTCCTTGTTTTGGCACGAGAGGAATCCTAAAAACAAGAAAATAGGAGCAACAAACAGTTTTTTCATGGAAATTGATTTTTATAACTAATTTTGAGTTTGAAAACTCTTGAAAGAATTACAAACTTAATGAAAATACATCACATCATATTATTTGCGATAATAGTAATATTTTTACCCAAAGTCGGATTCTATTTTGATACCATCGACCGCCCCGATCGGATTATTTTTCGATTCGCCCGAAGGCATCAAAACAGGTTTTTATCTATTCAAAATCGTAGTTTTATTGTTTGATTTTGCCGCTCCGCTGATTCTGATAAATGCTTTTGGAGGGATTAAAAATCCCGTGAAGTTAGGTTCGAGATTTCAAATCTCGAACGGCATAGAATAC
>JALOLV010000138.1 GCA_025455785.1 Spirosomataceae bacterium
ACTACTAAGTCTTGGTCTGTTAACACTTTCAAAACTTTCAAGTTTTGGATTGTTACTCTTGTGTTACCCATGCGTCCTGCCATACGGATTCCTTTGAATACACGTGATGGGAATGAACAAGCACCGATAGAACCAGGGTGACGCTGACGGTTGTGCTGACCGTGTGTTTGGCCACCTACACCACCAAATCCGTGACGTTTAACAACACCTTGGAAACCACGACCTTTTGAGTTACCAGTAACATCTATGAAGTCGCCTTCTACCAATACATCTTCGATTCTGATTGTATCGCCTAAGCTATATTCTTTCTCGAACTCTTTGAACTCAACTAATTTACGCTTAGGAGTTGTATTGGCTTTCTTGAAGTGTCCTAACAACGGACGGCTTGTGTTTTTCTCTTTTTTCTCACCGAATCCTAACTGGATAGCTTTGTAGCCATCTTTCTCTTCTGTACGCACTTGCGTAACCACATTTGGACCAGCTTGAATCAACGTACAAGGTACTGCTTGACCTTCAGCGTTGTAAATGGTAGTCATACCAATTTTTTTTCCGATAATTCCAGACATTGTATATTCTGCTTTTAAGACCTAATTCTGAATTGGGCTGCAAAATTCGTGAAAATTTTACACAATTCAAAAATTCAATCAAAATTATTTACTTTGTTCATCAGCGGTTGGCGGTGCTAAAAGTGCCAACTTGTCTATTTATCACAAACCCATTGGGTAAAGTGCCTGTTTTTGGAGGGATGCACTTTGTTTCCTTATAATATTTTCCCGTAAAATTTTAAAAGCAATTCTGAGACTGTCGTAATGGCTAACCATTTTGTTGACGAATCGCACGAATATTAAATTCGGATTCCACAGTCGAGATTGAGACAGTATCCCGAAGGACTTGAGACTTATCTTAATCATTTGTGAGGTTACTCTCTGAATTGTATTCCGATTTCGGACTGCAAAAGTAGTGGTTTATTTTAGATAGTACAAATATTCTTCAAAAATTTTTAAAGTTTTTTTCTTAACTCATAAACTACATTTCTTGCTACCTTATGAAATGACCTCCCTCCGCCTAATAATGATGTATTTTGTAGTTTGATTGAGTTTACACTTAATGCTGATGTAAAACACCTGATTTCTAAGACAATTTGAGAGCTGGTGGTACTTCAGGACGATAAATACGGATGGGCTAATTGAGAGGTCTAACAAGTTAGTTACCAATCATTTAGGTACACATTAAAAAATAGTTAGGTAATAGTTATTAGCTTCTTATTCAATACACTGTAAACTAAATTACTTTAACGTGAACTATGGTTTAGTTTTCTAACTGCTGGACATTCCTCCAATGAAAATACCATAGGAACCTGCCGTGGCGGGTTTCTACAAAGAATTTCTATGTATTCTCGAATAATTGTATTTCAACAAAAGCATACTTTAAAAATACACAAGACCGTAACAAGCTAATAATCAACTATTTACAAGGAGCTTTATCCATAACTCACATTACTTTCAACATTAAAAAACTCTCCTCCTAAATTTTAGGAGCGACCGTCGCTACGGAAGTACCTCAAAAAATTAAGAATTATTTGATTTTTTGAGGGGAGGATAACTAAAGTAGTTAAAATTTGGCTATGTACCTGTTTTTACCAAAAAATAATTCTCTGCGTAATTCATGTAAACTAAAACCTTAATATTGTAATCGTTTGTAAAAAGAGAATTCTGACTTATGAAAACAGCCGCCATTGATATTGGAAATACTTTTGCTAAAATTGGTTTTTTTGAAAAAGACAAATTGGTCGATTTTCAGAAAGGATTACCTTTAGATGAATTAGACGATTTGGTGAATCAACAAAAAAACTGCGAAGCCATCGTGGTATCTTCGGTAACAAAATCGCAAGCTGATTTAGAAGCGATTTTTAACACTTATTCAAAAAAGAAGTTATTTCTGAATCCTGCTACTCCCCTACCCATCCAGAAAGACTACAAGACTCCCGAAACCCTCGGTGCTGATAGAGTTGCGGGGGCGGTGGGGGCAAATTTTCTATTTCCGAAGCAGAATTGTTTGATAATAGACATGGGAACAGCCATCAAGTATGACTACGTTTCGAGCGATGGAGTATTTCGGGGCGGGATAATTTCGCCGGGTATGCGGATACGATTTGAGGCTTTGCATACGTTTACTAAAAGGTTACCTCTGCTCGAAGCCGAAGGGATTCCAGAACTGATTGGGCAAAGTACAAAGGAGTGTATTCAGAGTGGGGTAATAAATGGAATCATTGCCGAACTCAACGGAATCATAGAAAAATACAGCGAATTAGGTAAATGCAACGTCATTTTGTGCGGTGGCGATGCTCGATTCTTTGAAAATCAAATAAAAAGTCCGACTTTTGTAGCCCCAAATCTTGTACTGATTGGCTTAAATAGAATTTTGGCATATAATAATATTGAATAAAACACTATTAAGATTTGTGAATCTTGTAGTGTTAAGAAAAAACAAAATGAAAAAAAATCTCTTTAGTGTCTTAGTTGCTTCGTTGATTACGGTTATCTCTACACAAATCTTTGCTCAAGGCACTGGCAACTCGCCATATTCGGCAATCGGTGTGGGCGAATTAGTACCTAACGCATTTGCCCCAAACTTAGCTATGGGCGGAACGGGCGTGAGCTACGGAAACATCGTTTATATCAACAATGTCAATCCGGCACTTTTGGTAAAGAAGCAATACACCGCATTTGATGTAGGGTTGAATGGTCAGTACAAGAATATCAGCAACGGCACACTTTCGCAAAGCGATTTTGGGATGAATCTCAATTACTTGTCGTTGGCATTGCCTGCACACAAAAACTGGACAATGGGGCTTACGTTTCAGCCTTATACTTCGGTAGATTACGAATCTCGTTTTGTGCGTACTATTGCAAACTCAGAAAAACAAGCCGAAACTCGATACAGCGGTAGAGGTGGGATTTCTAAAGCTGCTTTCTCAAACGGAGTCAGAATTGGCAAAAACTTATACGTTGGCCTCGAAACTGCATTTTATTTTGGGAGTATCAGCAAAGACACAACATCAATAACCGAATATACTGTTTCGGGGGTTACCGAATCTAATCATTTGAAGTTTACAGAAAGAACATCTTTTGGTGGTACCGGATTAAAACTCGGGGCAGCGTATCAGCAACCACTGAATAAAAAATGGCAATTGAATATCGGTGGTACTTACGAGCTGGGTAATAATCTCAGAGCTGACCGCCTGAACAATTACCAGTTCTTGATTGAATCGGCTGGTGGCAACGGGCCAACTATTGCCCGTACACCCGATACATTGGCACAAGCTACTGGTACTTATTCAATACCGGGCAAATACACGCTCGGAGTAAGTTTTGAAAGCCCACTCAAATGGGTTTTTGCGGTAGATTACAGCCGCCAAGATTGGGGGAAATTCAAGAATTTTGACGGCAGAGCCAATCCAAACCTAACGGCTTCGAGTCAATTATCGTTTGGCTTTGAGCATATCCCCAATATCCAATCAACCAAATACACAAGTCAGATTGGTTATCGTTTTGGGTTTCAGACTTCAAACACACCTTACCTAATTAATAATCAGCAGATTAAAGACCGAAGTTTCAGCTTTGGCCTGACACTCCCTGTCGGAAAGGTAAGTCCAAGCTTTGTTACACTGACAACCATTCTTGGTCGCCGTGGAACAACCGAAAACAATTTGATTCAAGAGAATTATACCAAATTGGTACTTGGGTTTTCGCTTAATTCGCTTTGGTTCCAAAAAGTGAGAATCGACTAATTCTGGCAATTTAAGTATATTTAACTATCATTCTACCCAAATCTGCTGTAATTTTGTAGTGGATTTAATCGGTAGAATGATTTTTTTTGAATTATTACTATGAAATACGTACTCGGCATATTGGTAGTTTTCTTATTTTGGAATTGTGAAGAAAAGAAAGAGGAAGGCGTAAACTACGTTTATCAAGGGCCTCTGATGACAACCGAAAACTTATCGGTTATGTATAGCGACTCTGGCAATGTAAAAGTTAAGATGAATACGGCCAAGCAATTGAAAATGCAGAACGAAGACGAGATTTATCCGAAGGCGATTTACGTAAATTTTATTGATAAAAACGGTGTAGAGTATTCTTCGCTAAGAGGCGACTCGGCGAGATTCTTTAAAGCCGAACAGTATTACAAAATAATGGGTAATGTATTCTTTTTCAATCGTTTACAACAACAAAGCCTTTCTACGACTGAATTAATCTGGAGCCCAATCAAAAGAAGGATATATAGCACAAAATCGGTTTCTATTAAAACCCCAACCGAAGAAGTGAGAGGAGTTGGGTTGGACGCCGACCAAGATTTTACGAAATATACAATCCGTAAACCTACTGGTGTTTTTGCGATTGACTCAGTGGCGATGGGCAATGATACTACAAGATTTTAGAAGTTTGTTTTGGGTGAACTGTAGATAATTGTCCACCCGAAAGTTAAACTATTGTCTATCAAAAGTCAGGCGTTTACCTTTTGTGTTTTCATCGAATTTACCATCCGAATATACCACATGACCCGAAACAATAGTATGTGTAATAGCCGATTGGAAGGTTGTGCCTTCGAGTGGCGACCAACCACATTTATACAGAATATTCTCTTTGTTTACGGTTGTTTCTTTGTTTAAATCTACCAAAACTAAATCGGCCCAATAACCCTCGCGGATATACCCACGCCTTTCGATTTCAAAACAATCGGCTACGGCATGTGACATCTTTTCGGCAATTTTTTCGAGCGAGATTTTCCCTTGTTTGTAGAACTCAAGCATGATATTGAGCGTATGTTGCACCAATGGCAAGCCCGCGTGCGAATCCCAGTACCCGTGCGATTTCTCGTCCCAAGTATGCGGAGCGTGGTCGGTAGCTATTACGTCGATTCTATCGTCCAAAATCGCTTGTAAAATATTTTCACGATGATTGTGCTTAATGGCTGGATTACACTTGATTTGAGTTCCGAGCCTTTTGTAATCTTCGGCATCAAACCAAAGATGATGCACACAAGCCTCGCTGGTGATGTGCTTTCTATGTGTAGAGTTGTTACTTCTGAATTGAGCAATTGCTTGCGGCTCAAATAATGCTAACTCTTCAGATGTCGAAATATGCAGAATATGCAGTCGAGTTTTATGTTTTTTGGCTAATTGTGCTGCAAAAGACGAAGATTTATAACAAGCCTCTTCGTTACGGATGATTGCATGAATATCGTACGGGATGTTACCCTCTTTGTATTCTTCTTTGTAATGAGCCAAACGAGCCTTTACAGTGGCTTCGTCTTCGCAGTGAGTGGCTATCAAAGTCGGAAAAGTAGCAAAGATTTTTTCAAGTGTATTTGGGCTATCTACAAGCATATTGCCCGTCGAACTACCCATAAAAATCTTTAATCCGCAGACATTCCGAATATCGGTTTTCATGAGTTCATCATAATTCTCATTGGATGTTCCCATGTAAAAAGAATAATTGGCGAGTGATGTATTCTCGGCAATATTGTATTTGTCTTGGAGCAACTCTTGCGTTAGTGCATTAGGTACTGTATTGGGCATCTCCATAAAAGTTGTTACTCCACCAGCTACTGCCGCCTTCGACTCGGTATAAATATTGGCTTTGTGTGTAAGCCCGGGCTCTCTAAAATGTACTTGGTCGTCTATCACACCCGGCATGAGGTATTTACCAGTGGCATCAATCACCCTACGGGCTTTTTGGTGCATTAGGTCATTGCCGATTTGCTCAATGATACCATCTTTTATGAATACGTCTTTGGCTTCGATTTTCCCTTCGTTTACGACAAGGGCATTTAAGATTAGGATACTTGACATTTTGAGAGAATTATTGCGTTTACCCCTGACAGGGTTTACCCTGTCAGGGGTTTTATGTCCCAAAATTAAACCAAAAATCGCCATACTCAAACGAATATGGCGATTCATAAATTAAATCAATTATGTGTGCGGATTTGGCAACGCAAAAAGGCTATCTATGCTCGTAACGATACAAACCTAAATGAAAACTCTGCCAGTCAGATTGACTTATTCTGTAAACTTGACGGTCAGGCTCGGGCAAATTATTCTCTTTCCAGACATGCCAAGTATTCACCAGATTCAGTGATTCATTGTATTTTTTGTCTTGTACGTGGGCATAATTTAGGTTGTATCGCAGAATGATGGCGTCCCAATTGAAAACTAGAAATACACAAAGTGTCAGATAAACAGTTATTGAGCCTGTACGAAGCAAATACCAAATCGTTTTTTGTCGAATAATTTTGATAAAAGTCAGTGCAATACCCGCCATCGTGAGTAACAAGAACACGTAAACCCCGATTCGTTTATAAGTCAAGCCATACGCACCGATGTACGAAGTATTTTTTTGAGCAACCAAAAGCAACAAAAGGGTATTTTGAATCAACCACGCAAATGCAAGTTTCTTGAGTAATTGATTGCCCGAATAAAAATTCAGATTTCCTCTAAAGAAAAACAAAATAACACCAATGGCCAATATTACGCTGATAATCAGCAGGTTTACACCTTCGTGAACATACTGCGAATACGTCATGCCATTGGGTAGGACAATTCCTTTTGTGAGATTTATGACGTCGAAAAGATTGAAGAATAGAATCAATACATTCAGCATTGAGAGCATGATGATTCCCGATTTGTTTTCGGTTTTGAGAGCATTCAAGAATTCTGAATCTTCAATTTCGGTCTGAATTGCCGACAAAACCGACGGCATTTTCTCTTCGATTGTTTCGATGAATTCGACCCTAAAAGGATAAAAAACCGCCGCCATCATTATACTGCCCCCAAAGATAACCATGATTAGTTCCCAATTAATTTGGTAGTTCTTAAAAGTCATAAATGTGAGCAAATCAGAGAAGAGCGGATTGGCACTTGCGTAGATACTGCCAAATATGAGTGTAACCAAGAGTGCTATCGTAATCGAGAAGGCGTTACTACGATTGAATCGAAGCTGAGAAAAGAGTGTATTTGAATTAGAAAACACATCAACGGTTTTGGTAATGAGCGATAAAAATCCAGAGATTCCGCCCATTATTGGTGCCAAATATAAAGACTTTATTCTATCGGTCAGAAACCCAAATAGAATAATTACCGATAAGAAATGGATGGCAATGGCAGGGGTATCATCGTACATAAAAACTCCGAATCCGGTACAAATAAGCCCAATAAACGGCACAATATACTCCTTTTTGAATCCGAGATAAATCATGGCTAACAAAACAAGTATCGGAAAAATTAAAAAATTGATACCTATGCTTTGGCCATAAAAAAGATAGGTAAATGTGGCCACAAAGCCAAAGTAAATGAGAGAGCGGTTTTTCATAAATTTATATTTAAAAGTACTTTGTTTTTAAAAGTAAAAATTCAAAAAAATATACTCAGCTTCCTTTTAGGAATGATTCGAGGGCGTTGAGGTGGTCGTTGAATGCTTTTTTTCCAGCTTCGGTTACCGAATACGTGGTACTTGGCTTGCGTCCGATAAATTCTTTTTTGACCGAGATATAAGTCGCTTCTTCTAAAGCCCGGAGGTGCGTAGCCAAGTTGCCATCGGTCAATGACAGGAGGTCTTTGAGCGAATTGAAACTCACCTCATCATTGACCAACAGCACCGACATAATGCCGAGTCGGGCCTTGCTCTCAAACGCTTTATTGAAGTTCTGTAAAATCTGCATTTAACCTCTCCCTAACCCTCTCCCAACGGAGAGAGAATACAATTTTATCTATTTCTTATCGTACTTAAAATACATCACAGTGCCGTAGATTAGGTGCAGAACACCAAAGCCAGCGGCCCAAAAGATAAGATTCCATTTTGCCAAAAACAAGGCAATTATCCCTAAAAT